>NZ_JBYOKH010000052.1:0-48614 GCF_057799415.1 Achromobacter sp. 18P8.1.1
CGCGAGACGGCGCTGCCTGGTAAGCCTGGCGAGGTGGTGAGGTTGGATACGCCGCCGCCGCTGCCTTCCGAGAAGGAGACGTTTGGTTCGGAGATTCCGAGTTGGCCGGGTGATGCGGTTGGGCCGATTGCGGTGCCGGGGCAGGAGAATAATGGGCCTTCGGGGGGGACTACGACGACTACGCCGTTGCCAGGGGAACAGGGGCCGGCGTTGATATTCAATGAAGGGCCAGAGAGCTACTCATCGGCATTGCAGCAAGCGAAGGATCTATTTAGCACGATTACTCCAGGTACGATTCAGATTGGGGCGCAGACATTCACTGAACTACCGAATTCGGGAAATGCGGCCCTCTTCTCGGGTGCAACTGATTTGCAGATACAGCAGTATTTTCTAGACTTGTCGGGCGCCTCCGAAATGCCTGCCGCTAGGGATATACCGGGAAAGGGAAAGATCTATGTGGTTAAAACTCCCGTGGGAAACTTCACTTTGCGAAATTTCGCTTCCACAATGTCGGAATCGGGAGATGCGTGGACGATTGATATTCCGGGTGATGCGGTAGGAAAGAATTATGGGCCGGAGATTAAATTTCTGAGGTAATTATGAAAATTCCGCATGAAAGTGAAATTGTTAAGGATGCATTTGGGCAATGGATATCAGGTCTCTTCGGCGCCGTATGTGGGTGGAATGCAGGCATGAAATTTCCTGAGCAAAAGGAATTGTTTTTTTTGCTTCTCGAAAAGCTGCTTAGGGACGGTCGAGTGATGTTTATAGTGCCAGGGGCGGATTGCTATGTTTCTTCAGATAATCCTAAACCAGAATTAACTATAGAAGACCCAAATGCACAATGGAACGCGCCGGTCGGTGAAATTATGAGCTTCGTTCGCAACAAGTGGCCTGCAGAAGTCAAGGAGAGGGGTGATGTCGAGCTTACATACTATTTTT
Organism: Achromobacter sp. 18P8.1.1; assembly: GCF_057799415.1. Classification (NCBI taxonomy): domain Bacteria; kingdom Pseudomonadati; phylum Pseudomonadota; class Betaproteobacteria; order Burkholderiales; family Alcaligenaceae; genus Achromobacter; species Achromobacter sp. 18P8.1.1. The sequence continues at coordinate 943 of NZ_JBYOKH010000052.1, forward strand.
ATGAGTTACCTGGTTTGATATGGGTTGGAAAAGATGGAAAGCTTGTGGCTTCTTAGCGTATAAAAGGCGCCCTGGCCGTCAAGGTAGTGCATCGTTCAAATATAAAATTTACTCCCCGGGTTGTCGTTGAGTCGACTCGAAATTTCACCGGAAAGGTTTTATTCCTGGAAAGCGGAAATTCAGAGACTAAGCTGTCTCAGATTATTACTGAGGACGGTAACGAATTCGCTCGTATGGGTGTGTCTTAGGCGCACATCGCGAGAGCGGCCAGGTAACGGGAGGCGCAAAGGAATAAGGTGTCAGACTGCATTTCTGAACTCGAAAATGTAGTCTGGAATTAAGAAGTCAGACTACATATTTGGGAAAAAATGCAGTCTGACACCATATTCGACGTCTGACATTAGGACAGTTTCATCGAGTGATTTTGATGCGCTGAGAATTGATCTTCTGGATGGCGCTACAGTATCCGGTACATATGCCGGTGGCAAGGGAACTCGGTGCGATCTTCCCGGTGGCGGGCGCGTGGGGCCCAGAATGTCTGACAATTCTGGAGCGACTTTAGATATTGATATTCCGGGTTATCCCAAAGGATTTAAGGTTCATCAGCAATGACTAAAGAACCAATTGATAAGTATTTTGGGATTTCAATGAGTGAATGGATCGCTAGGCTTCCAAATGAATTGGATGTCGACGCTGTTGGCCTGTGGCAAATTATCCCGGTCGGCATCGACAGCTTTGGTTTGTCGGGAGATGGTCTCGACGAATTCACACGTCGATGCATAATGGCTCTGCTTCAAAGAGGGGCGGTTCCTGTAAGGGCTGTATCGGGTGTTGCTGGATGGATTCCTGACATTGAATATCGAGGGTCCCACGAAGAAATTGCGAATCAGATCATTAAAAAATAGAAAGTCGATAAGCTCGTTCCGGACCATGAAGGGTTGTGGTTTTCGCTTTCTCAGGGACAATAGGTGCACGATCCGTACGCACTCCCTTCAGCTAGACACCAGCCGGTAGAATTTCGGTCCCTCCCTAAGATGGCGATTCCCTGAAACAAGAGCAGATTTACAGAGAGCCAGCTCGTTGTTGTGTTGAAGGAGGGCGAAGCAGGTATGCCGGTCGCCGAACTGTGTCGCCTCCGTGATCGCGGCATTCTCCGCAGCCAAGTCGGCAAACGTTTGTTTGAGCTTGGCGTTCTCAGTCCCTAGCTCGTGCAGCCGCTGCAATTCGGACACCTGCACGCCTGAGAATTTTCTCTTCCAGAGGTAATACGTGTCGTTGCTGATGCAATGTTTGCGAGTTCTTACTGATAAGTTCGGTAACCTACTAACAACTACTCCGGGAACTATGAAGTGAAGCTAATTGGAAGTCTTGCTGAGCAGTTGTTTCGCCAGGAGCTATCAAGGTCATGGAGTGGGCTTGGTGAGCAGGGCAACAGAGTATTGCCGATCTTGCAAAATAGGCTAGGGACGATTAACAGTGCTTTTGTGCTGAATTGGACGCCAGAACAAGCTGAAGATTTGTATACAGTAATTGTTAATGGGGTAGATGTGGTTCGGATTGAAGTTTTAAGAGAGAGTGGTGAGCTAGTTAATTTTGAAACGACCAGCGTGAGGGAGTATGAAAGATCACTTCGCTCACGGCAGCATAGAATTAAACTGGCGGTTGCCCTCGATCTAGCAAGCCAGTTTTAAAAATAACCTTTGGGATACTTGAGGTGTCGGACCCCATATTTGGGAAATGTAGTCTGACACTGAGGTTTCCCCACGAATTCATCAGCATCCTCTAGCGGGTTTAGCAGTTGCCAATGGTGTTTGCAGGAGCCCCAGCGCCGACGTTTCAGTCAGGACCAGTACCCGTTCGGCATAGACCATGGCCCCTAGCGTAAGCAACGAGATGGTCGGCCGGTCTTTCCGATTGTTGGATTCATAGGTCGGCCTTAGTTTGTGGCTCTCGGCGAGATTGCCTACGAGCCACAGCAGAGACTGGCCTGCTGCGGCTCGCGGAGCCACGCGATGCGTTTGGACAGTGAGAGCCGTCCTTCACGCTAAAAAATGCACCCGGCTGCCTTTTCCGACCCGAAAATCTCGGTCCCCCCTTTTTTATTCCGATCTCCGGCCGTAATAAATACAGCAGCGGCCCGCACAGCCTTCCGCTAGAACTCCGCGGGTGCACCGGAACAAGAACGGAAATACTTTCATGATCATCGGTATCGACCTCGGCACGACCAACAGCTTGGTGGCGCTGTGGCAGGACGGCAAGGCCCGCCTGGTGGCCAATCCCTTGGGCAGTTATCTGACGCCGTCTTGCGTCAGCCTGGACGAAGACGGCAGCGTGCTGGTGGGCCAGGCCGCCCGCGAGCGCCGGCAGACGCATCCGGAACGCACCGCCGCGCTGTTCAAGCGCCACATGGGCAGCGACAAATCGTTCGTGTTGGGGGGCAAGCAATTCCGCGCCGAGGAACTGTCTTCGCTGGTGCTGCGCGCGCTGAAGGCGGACGCTGAAGCCGTTCTGGGCCACGCGGTCACTGAAGCGGTGATCAGTGTGCCGGCCTATTTTTCCGATACGCAGCGCAAGGCGACCCGCAACGCGGGCGAGCTTGCAGGCCTGAAGGTCGAGCGCCTGGTCAACGAGCCGACTGCCGCGGCGCTGGCCTACGGCTTGCACCAGAGCGAGGATGAAACCCAATTCCTTGTGTTCGACCTGGGTGGCGGCACTTTCGACGTGTCGGTGCTGGAACTGTTTGAAGGCGTGATGGAAGTGCGGGCCACGGCCGGAGACAATTTCCTGGGCGGCGAAGACTTCGTCAACGAGATCGTCCAGAAGTTCTTCGAGACCCACGCCCTGCCGGGTAGCGCGCGCGACGACAGGCGTTTCATGCAGCAACTGCTGGCGCAGGCCGAAAGCGCCAAGCGGCAGTTGTCGACCCAGCCGAACGCGCGCATCGCGCTGTCCTGGCAGAGCGAGGACCATGCGCTTGAACTGAGCCAGGACCTGTTGGCGCAGCTGAGCGCACCGTTGTTAACGCGCTTGCGTATGCCGGTGGAGCGCTCGCTGCGGGACGCCAACATCAAGAGCAGCGACATTGCCACCGTGGTGCTGGCGGGCGGCGCCACGCGCATGCCGCTGGTGCGCCAGCTGGTCACGCGCATGTTCGGCCGCTTCCCCAACTCCGAAATGGACCCTGATCAGGTCGTGGCCGCGGGCGCGGCGGTGATGGCGGGCCTGAAGATGAAGGACCAGGCGCTGGAAGAGGTCGTCATGACCGACGTGTGCCCCTACACACTGGGCATCAGCACCACGCGCACCACGGCCGCCGGCCAGCACCTGCCAGGGCAGTTTTCTCCCATCATCGAGCGCAACACCATCGTGCCGGTCAGTCGCGAGGAAACCTATGCGCCCATTGAAGACGGGCAGAGCGAGGTTGAGCTGCAAATCTATCAGGGCGAGTCCCGCCTGGTGCGTGACAACATCCTGCTTGGCACCCTGCGTGTGCCGCTGCCGCGCCTCCCGCGCCACGAAAGCGCTATCAACGTGCGTTTTACCTATGACGTGAACGGCCTGCTGGAGGTCGAGGCCGCGCTGCAGCGAGGCGGCGCGGCGCAGCGCGTGGTGATCCAGGGTGGCGGCACGCATATGGGCGATGCCGACATCCAGCGGCGCCTGGCCGAACTGGCAGAACTGAAAATCCATCCTCGGGAACATGCCGTCAACCGTGCGCTGCTGGCGCAGGCCGAACGCATCTACCAGATGACACGCGGCCATGACCGTGAGGTGCTGGCCAACGAAATAGCGCTGTTCGAACAGGCGCTTGAGACACAAGAGGAACGCACCGCCGCGCGCGCTGGCGAGCGGCTGCGGCGCGTGGTCGACATTCTTGAGCGGGCTGCGGTGTTCGCCCCGGGCTTCGATCCCGCGCAAGGGGAGTAGGACCATGGCCGCAGTGAGTTTTGCCAGACTGGGCATCGTGCCCACTAACGATCAAAAGGCCATCCGCCGCGCCTACGCAGCGGCGCTCAAGCGCATAGACCAGGCGGCTGACCCGGAAGGCTTTGCCGCGCTGCGTGGGGCGTACGAGTATGCGCGCGCCTGGGCCGAGCATCAGCAGGAGGACCCGGACGGCCTCCCGACGGCCGGCGAAGAGGGGGCGTCGCACCAGGCGCGGCAGGCTGCGGCTCCTGAGTCCGGGACCGTGATCGATGGTGAGCGCGTTATCTTCGATGCGACGCATGGGCCGGCTCACACCTCCAGACCGGTGCTGGCCGGGCCGCAAGCGGAGCAGCCTTGCCAGGATGCGCCGCCGGCATCGGACTCCCGCGCCGACCCGCAGCCGCCGTCTCGCGCGGAGTTGGAAGAGGGCATTGCGCACTGGATTCGCCGCCTGATGCAAGCGCCCGACGATGAGGTCGCGCAGACGCTGGACAGTGCCCTGAACGATGGCATGCTGGGCCATCTGGAAGCCCGGGATGCCCTGGCCCGTAGCGTGGCCCAGGCCCTGCGCGAACAACCCGACGGCCGCCTAGCGCTTTTCAATACCGCGCGCCGCGTGTTCGATTGGAACGGCTTTAGCGTGCCATTTCCGCATGATCCGAAGCTGTCCAACTGGGTAGCCATGCTGCTGGACCAGATCGAGCATTACAGCCATTTGCCTTTGCCGTTGCGCGTGCGGCTGGACGCCGTTCTGGTTCTGGCCCACAGGTTGGCCGTGCCCAACCCGGTGCAAGCGTTGTGGCACGGCCGGGATTTTGAGCGGCTGCTGCGCCACGCGCCCGATCTGACGGTGCTGGATCTGGGGCAGGCGCGCATCCAGGCTTGGCGCGTGGCTTCGGCGCGCTTTGCGCGCATCCGGGAGGGACGGCAATGGCTGATCGCCAACAAGATGAAGCTTGCGCTGGCGGCGGTCTGCCTGATGGGCCTGGCGCTCATGTACAAGGACTTTCGCGATGGCACTACCTACGAGAAACCGCAGCCAACCCGCGCGCAATTGCTCAATGGTCTGGTGACGGTGCAGGCGCTGCGCGCCGCGCCCGAAGCTCAGCCTTGCGCGCCGCAATCCATGTTGACGCTGCCGTTGGGGTGTCCCGCGCCGCAATCGCCCCAGACGATGCCGGAGCCTTGGCCCACGGCCACGCCGAAAACCCTGCTCATCACGGAAAAACCCAATCTGCCTTATCCGCAGGAAGTCAGATCGCGCGCGGCCAAGGGCAAAGTCTGGGTGCGCGTGCAGTTGGACGCGCAGGGCAAGATCCAACGCAGTGTCGTGCAGTTTTCGTCGGGGAATAGCGCACTGGATCAGGCGGCCGTCGAGACCGCTCGTGCCATGCGCATGATGCCGGCGATGCAGGACGGGAATGCCGTCCCGGGCCAGGCACTGCTGATGTTCGATTATCAGGTGGATGCTTCTTGAGATGCGAGCAGCATGAGTGCCGTGTCAAAGCGATAGCAGGCTATATCTCTGAAAGCAATACAGCTTGAACTTTTTCTGTTCGCCTCGGCCCGGTAATCCATTGCCAAGCCAAGCGCGGTCAATCACCGGGCAGTCCTTGCAGGCAGGCCTGCGCAAGTCCTGGAGCTAGACATGCGGCAAAAACTGCCCATACTGCGGGTCATCCGCCAAACCCTCGATTACCTGGGCGACCATGGCGGACGATTGATCAGCGCGTCGCCGCTGTTGATCCTGATCTTGCTGGCGGGCATTGTGCTGGGCACGCACCTGAACCACATGGCCTATGTCGAGCAGAGCAAACTGCTGGAACTGACAGGTTGGCTGGTGAGCACAGCCGCGCCGGTACTGGCGGCGGTGGCGTGGCTGGCATCGATGCATTCTGTTGGGCGAGACGCCGCCAGCGCGCATCGTGGCGGGCAAGCCCGAGCGCATGTATTTCATCGTGCTGTTCGTGAGCGCGGCCTTGACCGGCAAGATGGATATGCGGCGGATTGCAGCATCGGTGCGAGGCAACCGCTTGCGCCTGCTGGCTGTGGCCGTGCCGCCCGCAACAATTTAAGGTGTCAGACTACATATTTGGGCAAAAATACAGTTTGACACCATATTCGGTCGATATGGAGGCATTCGGGATAACCCGCAGGAATAAGGCGGGCCCGGGTGATCGCTGTCAGTTGTTTGCCGCCGCCGGCTAGTCCCGTTCCGTCAGGCGCCACCCGTCCGGCGTCCACGTCAGCGTATGCGTCGGCGCGATCGCCTCCAGGAAGGCCGCGTCGTGCGACACCACGGCCATGGCGCCGGGATAGTCCGCCAGGGCGTCTTCCAGCGCCTGCGCGGAAGCAAGATCCAGATGGTTGGTGGGCTCGTCCAGCAACAGCAGCTGGGCCGGCTGCTGGCGCCACAGGGCGCAGGCCAGCGCTGCCTTGATGCGTTCGCCGCCGCTGAGCGTCGCGGACGGCGCCTGCACCTGCGCGGCACCCAGTCCCAGCAGCGCCAGGCGGCTGCGCAGTTCGCCTTCCGGCAGCGCCGCGCCCAACGCGTCCAACGTCTGCAGCAGCGAACGGTCTTGCGGCAGCCCTGACGCCCGCTGGTCCAGTCGGGCCGTGGGGACGCGGACGTCGCACACGCCCCGTTGCGGCGCCAGTTCGCCCGCCAGCATCGCCAGCAGGGTGCTCTTGCCGCAGCCGTTCGGTCCCTGGACCGCCAGCCTGAACGGGCCGGACAGCGTAAGGATCACCGCGCGGGCGTCTTCGGGATAGGGCGCGATGGCGTCCTCCAGATGCAAGACCCGGCGGCCGGTCGGCACCGCCGTCTGCGGCAACGCCAGCGCCACGTCCGACGATGGGGCCACACGGGCCACGGCGGCGTTGACGGCTTGATCCAGGCTGGCGCGGGCTTGCTCGCGGCGCAAGCGTTCCCGACCCGCATGCCCTTCGGCGTTTGCCTTTTTCATGCCCAGCAGGATGGGCGCCTGATTGGTGTCGCGCGCCTGGCGAGCGTGGCGCGCGTTGCGCTGCTGCTGCGCATCGTGTTGCTGGCGCAAGGCGCGCAGGCCGGCGTCGCGTTCGTGGCGGGCATGGGCCAGCGCGGCTTCAGCGGCCGCGGCTTGCCGGTCATGCTGCTCACGCCACGCGCTGTAATTGCCGGCGTGCCCGGCCAGCGTGCCGTGCGCCAGTTGCACGATGTGCGACATGGCGTCCAGCAGGGCGCGGTCGTGGCTGACGACGATCAGGCCGCCGCGGAAGGCGGCGATCCGCTCCATCAGCCAACCGCGTGCACGCGCATCAAGGTGGTTGCTGGGTTCGTCCAGCAGCAGGCCGTCGGGGGCATGCAGCAGGGCGCCGGCCAGCGCCACCCGGGTCAGCTCGCCGCCGCTTGCCGCGCTGGCGGGATGCTCGGGCGCCCAGGCCGGCAGGCCGGCGTCCGTCAGCATTCGTGCCCATTCCTCGCGGATCAGCCAATGGCCGTCGGCCTGATCGAAGTCTTCTTGCCGCGCGCTGCCGGATTCCAGGTTCGAGAGCGCGCGCAGGATCGCGGCGATGCCGGCCACGTCGGCCAGTGTCACCCCGGTTTCATCGGGCAGCGTCTGGGGCACGTAGGCGATCTGCCCGTGGCGCACGATGCGGCCGGACTGCGGCGGGAATTCACCGTACAGCAGCCGCAGCAGCAACGATTTCCCCACGCCGTTGCGGCCGATCAGGCCGTGGCGCGCGGTGGCGAAGTCGTAGCTGATGTCATCCAGCAGCACGCGGCCATCGGGCAGCACGTGGCTCAGGTGGTGCAGGCTGAGAAAGGGCGAGGCCGCGGGCGGCTGGGGGTTCGCCGACGTCGGCGAATTGGGGGAATGCGCCTGAGGCGGCGCGTGCAATGACTGGGCCATGGAAAGCTCTCCGGGTCGGTGAGACGCCTTTTCCGCGTGTTGCGGCAAGGAGGATCAGGGGGGAGGGCTTAAAGAATCATGGCCGGTCGGGGCTCCGCGATTGGGGACGAATGGAAAGTTCGAGCCAGGTGGCTCGGGAAAGTTCCCATTATGGCCCGGCTGGCGATCCAACGCAGGCAGGCCACGATTGGGGGGGAGGGCATCAGCCCTCCAGCATCCTGAGGTCGGGCGGCCGGTTCTCGATGATGGCCTCCATGGCAAAGAACCCGGTTACCGTCGACAACTCGAAATCCGTGATCAGCTTCTGGTAGAACCGGTCATAGCCCGCCATGCCGCGGCAGACCACCTTGATCAGGTAATCCCAGTCCCCGCCAATGCGATAGAACTCGGTGACCTCTGGCAGGCGTTCAACGTGCTGGCGAAAGCCGTCGGCCCAGGCCTTGGCGTGGTGGCTGGTGCGGATCATCACAAACACCGTCAAGTCCAGGCCCAGCGCCACCAGGCTGACCTCGGCCCGCGTGCCGCGGATGATGCCGCAGGCATTCAAGCGCTGCAGCCTGCGCCAGCAGGCGTTCTGCGATAAACCCACCCGATCCGCCAGCTCGCGCTGGGACAGTGCGCCGTCCTTTTGCAGGCAGCTGATGATACTAAGATCAAGCTTATCTATTTTTTCCATTTGTTCGATCATATGATCTGTTTTGGAGGGTTTTTCGCAAAATATCGGTGATGTTTCTTCATGCTGTTCCATCGTATGATATTTCGGTACTTACCGGAACCCGCATCATCATGAATACGCCCGTCGCGACCCGCCCCGCCAAGCTCAGCCTCCTGCAGCAGTTCCAAGACAGCCTGAAAGCCGGGGATGCCGCGGCGGCGCTCGCCGAAGGGCTCATCGGCAGGGACGCCGTTATCGAAGGCCCGTTCGGCGTCAAACCGCTGGTCTACGCCGACTATGTCGCGTCGGGCCGCGCGCTGATGCAGGTCGAGCGCTTCGTCCTTGAACAAGTGCTGCCGTACTACGCCAATTCGCACACCGAAGCTTCCTTTTGCGGCGGCTTCATTACGCGACTGCGCCGCGAAGCGCGTGCTGTGGTCGGCCGGTGTTGCGGCGCGAGCGACGCGCATGCGGTGATTTTTGCCGGCTCTGGCGCAACGGCAGGCATCAACCGGCTGGTGCACCTGTTCGGCGTGCACGCGGCCATCGCGGCCGGCCGCAAGGTCCGCGTGATCATCGGCCCGTACGAACACCACTCGAACATCCTGCCCTGGCGCGAATGCGGCGCCGACATCATCGAATTGCCCGAAAGCCCTGAAGGCGGACCGAGCCTCACCGAATTGGCTGCCGCTTTGGAAGCGCCCGACGGCACGCTCGTCGTCTGCGCCTTGTCGGCCGCCTCGAACGTGACCGGCATTGTGGCCGACGTCCCCGCCATCACGCGGCTGGTGAAGCGGTCGGGCGCAAAAATGCTGTGGGACTACGCGGGCGGCGCGCCATACCTGCCCATCCAGATGTCGCCGGCGGCCGATGCGCAGATCGATGCCATCGTGTTCTCGCCGCACAAGTTCATCGGTGGCCCGGGCGCCTCCGGCGTGCTGATCGTGCGGCACGACGCCGTGGCCGAGACCACGCCCACGTGGCCGGGCGGCGGCACCGTCAAATTCGTGTCCCCTGCCGGCCACGATTACAGCGGCAGCCTGGAATCGCGTGAAGAAGCGGGCACCCCCAACGTGGTCGGCGACATCCGCGCTGCACTGGTCCTGCTGGTCAAGGAAGCCTTGGGCGCTGAATTCATGCGGCAACGCAACGCCCACTTCGTGCAGCGGGCGCTTGCCGCCTGGCGCGGTGCAGAAAACCTGGAACTGCTGGGGTCGCTGACGGCGAACCGTCTGCCGATCTTTTCCTTCCGCGTGCGCAACGGCAAGGGTGGCTTCGTGCATCAGCAACTGGTGACCCGCATGCTGAGCGACCGGTTCGGCATCCAGGCCCGCGGCGGCTGCGCGTGCGCCGGGCCCTATGTGCATCGGCTGCTGGACATCGACGAGGCTCAGTCGCAACAGATGCGCCAGGCCATTCTTGATGGCCGCGAAATCGAAAAACCCGGGTTCATCCGATTGAATTTCAGTGCGCTGCTGTCCGATGCCAAGGCGGACTTCATCCTGGAATCGGTGCTGGCGCTGGCTGCGGACGCCGCGGATTTCGAAGAGCTCTATGGCTTCGATCCCAGCCGCGCCATCTTCTTCCCGAAAAGCGCAGAGCTGGCCGTCGCGGCCTGATCAGTCTTTCATCTGCGGGCCGCAGGTCCGGATCCAGGCGGCCTTCAGATCGGTCAGGTCGTCGGACGCCCGGGTCAGCGTCTTGACCACCTGATCCGAAAAGGCCGCGCCCTGGCGGCGGCAGGCTTCGAAGTCATCGCTGAGCGCAAAGCGCGCATCCAGCAAATCCAGGCGGCCTTGGCACAGGTCGCGATTTAACTGCAGATCGTTGGACGCCTCGCGCGTGCGCTGGATGTCTTGCGCGCGCTTGATGCTGGCCAGCCCGGCGTCGATCCGGGCCACGCAGTCGTCTGCGGCTTGCGCGGAAGCGCCCGCGGAGGCGGCGATGATCAGGAGGGCGGCCAGGGGCCGGCGGTGCAATGCTGCCATACGGTAAGACCTTGGTATTGCGCTGAAGATGCTCCGCATCATAACTGCTGCGAAAACGCGCCCGGCATGTTGCGGCGCGGGCGTTGCCACTGCATGGAAAACCAGTATGGCAAATCGCCTGAACACGTCTACCATCGCTAACAGGTCAACGATCCCGAAGATCCAATCCGGCAAGGAAATTGGACGCGCATCCGGCTGAAGTTCTGTTTTATCAACACGTCACGTTGGAGATGAAAGAGAATGGCGAACACGCTCATCAAAGTCGATCTGGAACAGTCCCCGTACGAGAACAAGCAGATCCATAACCGATGGCACCCCGACATCCCGATGGCGGTGTGGGTCAAGCCCGGTGACGATTTCGTGCTGGAAACCTACGACTGGACCGGTGGCGCAATCAAGAACGACGACAGCGCCGACGACGTGCGCGACGTGGACTTGTCCACGGTGCATTTCCTGTCGGGCCCGGTGGGCGTGGAGGGCGCCGAACCCGGCGACCTGCTTGTCGTTGATCTGCTGGACATCGGCGCCAAGCCCGACAGTCTCTGGGGATTCAACGGGTTCTTCAGCCGCAACAACGGTGGCGGTTTTCTGACCGAACATTTTCCGCATGCGCAGAAATCCATCTGGGATTTCCACGGCATGTTCACGTCGTCGCGCCATATTCCGGGCGTGAATTTCGCGGGCCTGATCCATCCGGGACTGATCGGCTGCCTGCCCGACAAGAAGCTGCTGGACACCTGGAACCGGCGCGAGCAGGCGCTGATCGATACCAATCCCAACCGTGTGCCGCCGCTGGCGAATCCGCCGGCGCCCAAGACGGCGCATATGGGTGCGTTGCAAGGCGCCGAACGCGACAAGGCCGCAGGCGAGGGCGCGCGCACGGTGCCGCCGCGCGAACACGGCGGCAACTGCGACATCAAGGACTTGTCGCGCGGCGCACGCGTTTTCTTCCCGGTCTACGTGAAGGGCGGCGGGCTGTCTGTGGGTGACCTGCATTTCTCGCAAGGTGATGGCGAGATCACCTTCTGCGGCGCCATCGAAATGGCGGGCTGGGTGCATATGCGTGTGACGCTGATCAAGGGCGGCATGGAAAAGTACGCCATCAAGAACCCCATCTTCAAGCCCAGCCCGATCACGCCCGCCTACAAGGATTACCTGATCTTCGAAGGTATCTCGGTGGACGAAACCGGCAAGCAGCATTACCTGGACGTGAACGTGGCGTACCGGCAGGCGTGCCTGAACGCCATCGAATACCTGAAGAAGTTCGGCTATTCGGGCGCCCAGGCCTATTCGCTGCTGGGCTGCGCACCGGTGCAGGGGCATATCAGCGGGGTGGTCGATATTCCCAACTCGTGCGCGACGCTGTGGCTGCCGACCGAGATCTTCGACTTCGATATTCAGCCTTCGGCGTCCGGGCCCATCAAGCACATCAAGGGCGGGGTGGACATGCCGCTGTCGCGCGACCGCTAGGAGAGCCAACGATGCCCATGTATGACTACGCCTGCGCGGATTGCGGTGAATTCACGGCCTTGCGGCCGCTGGCGCAATGGCGCGATCCGGCGGGTTGCCCGCAATGCGGCGCGATGTCCGGCCGCATCATCGGCGGGGCGCCGGCGATTTCGGCGCTGTCGTCCGCCGTGAATCGGGCGCGCGCCACCAATGAGCGCAGCGCGAATGAGCCGCGCAGTTCCCGAGCGGGCCACGGGATGAACTGCGGATGTTGTTCCGGCGGACGAGCTTCCGGCAAGACGCGCACCACGGCTGATGGCGCGAAGTCCTTCGCGGGCGCAAGGCCCTGGATGATCAGCCACTAGGCAGGCGGGGGCACCGCAAGCAAAGGGCCGGATTGTCCGGCCCTTTTTCGTTGGAGATCGGGGGATGGGTGAAGCGCGTCAAGCCTCCAGCGGCGCGACCGCGGCGCCCTGGATCTTGTGCCGCGCCAGCGCCTCGGCGACGAAGCCGGACTTCTTCATGGCTTCGACAAAGGCGGCCAGATAGGCACTGGCCTTGTCGCCGCGGCTCTTGGGCACGCCCATCGCCTGGCGGATCAGCATGAAGTGGCCGTCCAGCAGGCGTAGCCCGCCCAGGCGTTGCGCGTCGCCTTCCAGCTGCTGTTTGACGCCTGCCGCCACTTCCATGTTCTCTTTCATGAACGTGTCCACGACGGCGGGAGACGTGGGCGCGCGGAAAATCTCGGCCTGTTTCAGTTCGCGCGTCAGGTACAGGTCGTAGGCGCTGCCTTTGCCGACCACCACGCGCAGGCCCTTGCTGTCGACCTGATCCATCGCGGTGATGGGCGAATCCTGGCGCACCAGATAGGCACCTTCGATCACGACGTACGGCGCGGTGAAAGCGATTTGCTCGCCGCGCAGCGGGTCGATGGCGAAAAAGCCCACGTCCGCTTGTTCGGCGGCCACGGCGTTCACGGATTCTCCGGCGGACTTGAACACCACCAGCTCCAGCTTCACGTCCAGGCGTCGCGCCAGTTCCGTGGCCAGGTCCACCGACACGCCGCCGGGCTGGCCGGTGGCGGGATCGGTGTTGGCCAGGATAGGGTTGCCCAGGTTGATGGACGCGCGCAACGTCCCGGTGGGGGCGAAGGCGGAGAGCAGCTCGTGGTCGGTCTTCATGGCTTCCTTGGGGTGGGGGCCGCGCCGCCGGGCGCAGGCGATTCCAGAAGAATAGCCGGAAGCCCGGGGCTTGCGCGATGCCTTATTGCGCGCGCCGCAGCACGTAATGCGGGGCGAGCGGGCCGGTCGGGCGCGTGCCGTCGCGATACAGCATGGTCACCTGGTTTTCGCCGACGAAGTAGCGCTGGCTGTCGCCGGATGCGTCCAGCCGGATGGTGCTGCCGTCCGACTCCCAACTGAACGTGCCGGAGACGATCTCGGGCTGCGGTTCGCGGTCCAGGTATTGGGTCTGGCGCTCGTAGCGGTCGCCCTTCATCAAGGTCAACCGGGTCTTGATGCCGGGGCAGTCGGCGCAGGGCAGGGTGCCGTCGTAGCTGCCGGGCCAGTCCAGCGCATTGCGTGCAGTGTGTCCGTCGGCCGGGGTATCGCGGGCGTCATGGGACTTGAACGGGGCGCAGCCGGCAAGCAGGGCAAGGCTCAGGGTGCAGGTCAGGGTGGTTTTCATCATGGCGAGCTCCTGTTGGGAATACAGGTCCACGATACGGACAGTAACGGGGGCATGCTGAAACGGGATGTAAAGCGCGGCGGAAATCTGCGCTACGCTTGACCTCTTCCCCCGCCGCAACGGCACTGAATCCCAAGCCATCATGACGAAAGCGAAAGGCGAACATCACTACACCGTCACGGTGAACTGGACCGGCAATACTGGCACGGGCACCTCAAGCTACGCGGCCTACTCGCGCAACCACGTGATTCAGGCCGAAGGCAAGCCCGACGTGCTCGGCTCGTCGGACCCGGCGTTTCGCGGCGACCCGGCGCGCTGGAACCCGGAAGACATGCTGGTGGCCTCGCTGTCTGCCTGCCACAAGCTCTGGTATCTGCATTTTTGCGCGGTCGAAGGCATTACGGTAGAGGCCTACCGGGACGAGGCGCAGGGCATCATGGCCGAGGATCCGGCACGCGGCGGCGCGTTCACCCGCGTCACCTTGCGCCCCGAGGTCACGATACGCGCGGGCGACGACGCGGCGCTGGCCGCCGAATTGCACGACCGCGCGCATCACTTCTGCTTTATCGCGAATTCCGTGAATTTTCCCGTGCGTTGCGAACCCCGCATCGTGTTCGCACAATGAGCGCGGCTTGCGGCAAGACCACGATCTGGGGCCGGCGCAGTTCCTTCAACGTGCAGAAGGTGTTGTGGCTGGCCGACGAGCTGGGCCTGGACTATGAACATGTGCCCGCGGGCGGCCAGTTCGGCCAGCTGGACACGCCGGCGTTCCTGGCCATGAATCCGCACGGCAAGGTGCATCCGCCGTTGCCGCACGTGCGTGCCTGGTACGACCGGCTTCAAGCGCGGCCGGCGTATCGCCAGCATGTGATGGTGCCGTTCGGCGAGTTGCGTGGCCGGCTGGAATTTTGACCGGTAGGGTGGGGTAGACTTCCCCGCACTCTCTGAACGTGGATAGCCATGACAACCGCTTTGATCGTGATTGACGTGCAGCGCGCCCCGCTGAAGCGGCGCCCCAAGACCGATGGATCCTGAACTTCTCAACCTGCTCGTCACGCGGGATATGCCTTTCGGCAAGTACAAAGGGCGGCTGATCGCCGACCTGCCGGGCCCGTATCTGGCCTGGTTCGCGCGCAAGGGGTTTCCGCCGGGTGAGCTGGGCCGGCTGCTGGCCTTGATGCACGAACTGGACCACAACGGCCTGTCGTCCTTGCTGGCGCCGTTGCGCAAGTCGCGGCCCGCGGCACCCAAGCCCTAGCGCCCGAAACGGCGGGAAACAACTCCGGCCGCCGCTGTAGCGTCTTGGCACGTTACCCGTCGGCGGGGGGCGCTACGATAAGGCGGCTCGCCCGGGGCGGGCCATCGCGTCTGCGCCCCAGGGCGATTGCTTATACGAAGAGAGGTCGCCATGAAGAAACACACCCTTTCCGCCTTCCTGTTTGCCGCCTTGTGCGCGGCGGGCGCCGCGCAGGCGCAGAACGCCCCGCCGGCCACGCAGGAATACCAATATCCCAGCTTGCCTTCCAAGGACGGCAGCCAGTCGCCGCCTTCCACCTTGCGCATGACGGTCACGCCAGCGCCGGGCGCGGCGCCTGCCGTCATCCGGGATACGGCGGAAAGCCAGGCCCAGTACGTGCGTTGCCGCGAGGTCTCGGACCGCGCCGCGGTGTCGAACGCGCAGATGCAGGCCGGCGTGGCGCAGTGCCTGAAAGAGCTGGAGCAGCGCCGCCAGCAGTAAGGGCTGCGCTGGGCGGCAGGCAGGGCCGGCTTTCCGTTCTGGTCAAACGGTAATAATATTCAATCTCATCAACTCTGCCCGCCCGCGATCCGCGGTCGCCTTCCTGACCGTGCCCGCGACTCGCCCCGACCTTGACTGGACCGTCTCCGCCGCCACGCCCGCGATGTCGTTGGCGGGCGGCACACTGTGCTTTGGCCAGGCCGAGCGGGTGCATGAGCATCTGGACCCCGGACTGAAACTCGTGCTGGTGCTGGACGGCGACCTGCGTTACAGCGTGCGCGGGGCGCCGGCCACGCAGGTCAGCGGACCATCGTTGCACATGAGCCTGTGCCAGGACGCGATGGGCATGGAGCACGAGTTCGGCGCCGGCAGGGCGCTGCGGTTTGTTTCCCTGCGCACCGGCCTGGACCAATTGCGCGGCGCCTTCGCCATGGAACCCGCAGAATTGGGCGCGCTGCTGCAGGCTCCGCGCGGCGGCCTGTCTTATGCCGATGCCAACCTGCGCGTGAACCATGCGCTGCTGGCGCTGGGCCACCAGATGCTGGCCTGCCCTATGCAGGGGGCGCTCAAGCGCATGTACCTTTCTGCCAAGGCGCTGGAACTGGCCGCGTTGGCGTTCAACGCCTTGTTGCCCGTGCGGGCAAACACCCCGGATAGCGGTCTGTCGCGCGGCGACGTCGAACGGCTGCATCACGCCCGCGATCTGCTGCTGGCGGATCTGCAGGACCCGCCCTCGCTGCCCGAATTGGCCCGGCGGGCGGGCGTCAATGTGAACAAGCTGACGACAGGGTTCCGCAAGCTGTTCGGCCAGAGCGTCTACGCCTTTGTGCGCGAACGCCGCATGGAGCAAGCGCACGCCTTGCTGGCCGCCGGCGCGTTGACTGTATCCGAGGCGGCCTACGCATGCGGCTACACCGATTCGCACTTCACCAAGGCCTTCCAGCGTCGCTACGGCGTGCTGCCCAGCAGCCTCGTGGCCCGCAACTGATACCCGGTCTGGCAGCCCTTCCGCGGGGATACTTCCGCAATCGCCAGTGAAACTTCCGCAATCGCCAGCGGGCAGATCGCCTCGTCTCTAGAATTATTTGAGAATAATTCTCAATAATGAATGAAGAGGAACGGCGGTGCGTAAACAGGTGAAAACACGGGCGGCCAGACCGCGGCAGGGCATGGCGCGCGTTGGGCATTGGCCGCTCTGGCTGGCGGTGGCCGCAGGGCCGGCGATGGCGGAGGATGCGCCATCGCTGCCGGCGGTGACGGTAAGCGGCGAAGGCGTGGCGCAGGAGGCGCCCACGGTGGCCAAGCTGCCGCTGACCGTGCGCGAAATCCCGCAGTCCGTCACGGTGATCGGACAGGAGCAGATGCGTGAGCAGAACCTGCAAAGTCTGGACGACGTGATGCAGCATGCCACCGGCATCACGGTGCAGCCTTATCAGTTGCTGACCACGGCGTACTACGCCCGCGGCTTCAAGGTGGATTCGTTCGAACAGGACGGGGTGCCGGTGCTGATGGGCAATATGGCCGCGTCGCCGCAAGACATGGCGGTGTACGAACGCGTCGAGATCCTGCGCGGCGCGAATGGCCTGATGCATGGCGCGGGCAATCCGGCCGCCACGGTAAACCTGGTGCGCAAGCGGCCGCAGCGCGAGTTCTCGTTCAATGGTTCGGTCAGCGCCGGCAGCTGGGACCGCTATCGGGCCGAAGCCGATCTGGGCGGCCCCTTGAACGACAGCGGCAGCGTACGCGGGCGCATCGTCAGCGCGGTCGAGGACCGCGGCTATTTCTACGATGTGGCCGACCAGCAATCGGCGTTGCTGTATGCCATCGGTGAGGTGGACCTGGGGCCGCAGACCGTGCTGTCGGCCGGTGTGCAGACCCAGCGCATCCGCTCCACGACCAATATGGCGGGCGTGCCGCGCTACAAGGACGGCGGCGATATCGGCTTGTCGCGGTCCACGTATCTGGATGCCGCCTGGGACCGCTTCAACTGGGACACCACCCGGGTGTTCGCCGACCTGGAACACCGCTTTGGCGACGGATGGACCGCCAAGGTCAGCGCCAACTACCTGACCGCCGACAGCAACCTGAAGTACGCCGGCGCGTATGGCGCCATCGACCGTCAGACCGGGCTGGGCTCCCGCCTGATGGGCGGCGCCTACAAGTTCGACAACACGCAGGCCAGCGTGGATGCCTATGTCAGCGGCCCGATCCAATTGTTCGGCCGCCGCCATGAACTGCTGTTGGGCGGCAATGCGCAACGCACCACGTCCGAGCAATACACCGGCCAATTCACTCCGGCGTTGAACGTGCCGGTGAATGTGTTCGACTGGGACCCGCATGGCGTGCCGGAACCGGGCGTCGGCCCGTACGCGTCGCCGGGCGAAACGCGCTTGAAGCAGCAGGGCATCTACGGCATGGGCCGCTTTTCGCTGGCCGATCCGGTCACCCTGGTGCTGGGCGGGCGCATGAGCTGGTGGAACCAGTCGGCGCCGGGCGCGCGGCAACAGATCGATCCCGAATTCACGCCCTACGGCGGCCTGATCGTGGACCTGAACTCGCAATGGTCGCTCTACGGCAGCTATGCGCAAGTGTTCCAGCCGCAAAGCCAGTTGACGCGCGAAGGCAAGCCGCTGGATCCCGTCACCGGCACCAACTATGAAGCCGGCGTGAAGGGCGAACTGGCGGACGGGGCGCTGAACGTGTCGCTGGCGGTGTTCCAGATCCAGCAGAAGGACCGCGCGATGCAAGATCCCGACTGGCCTTGCGTGGGCAACAACTGCTACTACGTCCAAGGCGGCGAAGTGCGCAGCCGCGGCATCGAAGCCGAGGCCAACGGGCAGATCACGCCCAACTGGTCGGTGGCCGGCGGCTACACCTTCAACACCAGCAAATACGTGAAAGATCCCATCTCGAACGGGCAGCCGTTCGCGAGCTTCACGCCCAAGCACATCTTCCGCGTCTGGACGAACTATGCACTGCCCGTGCTGGACCGGCGCCTGAGCGTGGGCGGCGGTGTGCAGATGCAGTCCGGGTATTCGACGGTGTCGGGTCCCGTGACCCTGCGCCAGGGCGGCGTCACGCTGGTGGACTTGCGCGCGGCGTACCGCGTGGACAAGCACGTGACGGTGGCGCTGAACCTGAACAACGTCTTCGACCGTGGCTACTACCAAAGCCTGTCGGGCACGTCCTGGAACAACCGCTACGGCGAACCGCGCAACGCGATGCTGACGCTGCGCGCGCAGTACTGACCGCCAGCTTCGGGCTGGCGTGCAAGCCGCGCCAGCCCGCTTCACTTACCGGGAGTTTTCACAATGAATACCGAAGAAGCCCTTTTGCCGGGGGCCGTTTTTGACTGGCTCGACCACTTCATGGCGCTGGGCCAGGGCGGCGGCATGCGCCAGGTGGGCAAGTTTCGACGCCTGTCGCCGCAAGACGGCTGGATGGTCGGCATCAAGGCCGTGGCAAGCGATGCCGACGTGCATGGCGATGTCTGGGAACGCCATCCCGCTGGCGACGAAATGCTGTGCGTGCTGGAAGGGCGAGTGGTGCTGACCCTGATGGCAGACGACGGCGGGCAAACCGACGTGCCGCTGGACCACCGCCAGGGCACGGTGGTGCCGCGCGGCGTGTGGCACCGGCTGCACGTGGCCTGTCCTGGAAAGATCCTGTTCGTGACGCCGGGGCACGGCAGCGAACACCGCCGCGTGGCGGCATCCCCCCAATAGGAAACCTTGACCGTGAATCGATTGGCAAACGGGCGCTTGTTCATCATGATCGCCGCCCTGTATTTTTCCCAAGGCATCCCGCTGGGCGTAGCGATGGAAGCATTACCCACGCTGCTTCGCCGCGACGGCGCGGGGCTGGGCACCCTGGCCTGGCTGCCGCTGGTGGGCTTGCCGTGGGTGCTGAAGTTCCTGTGGGCGCCGCAGGTCGACAACCGCTGGCGGCCGTCCGTGGGCCGCCGCCGCAGCTGGATAGTGCCGATGCAGTCCATCGTGCTGGCCTGCATGGCGGGCGTGGCGTTGCTGGGCATTTCGTCCGCCAGCGCCGCCTGGGTCGTGGGGTTGATGGCCGCGGCGTCCTTGGCCAGCGCCACGCAGGACATCGCCACCGACGGCTTGACGGCCGAACGCTTCGAAGGCCAGGCGCTGGCGCGCGCCAACGCTGTGCAGGTGGGCGGAACGATGGTGGGGTTCTTCTTTGGCGGCCCGGGCGCGTTGATCATGGCGGGCTACATCGGGCAGGGTGGGGCGCTGGCCGTGTTGACGGCGGTTGTGGCGTTCAGCCTGCTGATGGCCGCGACCTGGCGCGAGACCCCGCTCGACGGCTGGGAGTCGGCTGCGCCGCGCCAGCGCGCCTCGCTCGCGGGCTTCGTGCGCCGTCGTGGCGCGTGGGCGCTGGCCGTGGCGGCCTTCCTGTCGGCGATGACGGCAGTGGCGGGCTACGGCCTGTCCAAGCTGTATCTGGTGGACGCCGGCTGGGAGCTTGATGCCGTCGGGCGCATCGGCATGGCCGGCGGCTTGGTCACCGTGCTGCTGGGGTGCGGCGGGGGCGCCTGGCTGATCGGAAAGCTGGGTGCGCGCAAGGTGCTGGCGCTGGGGCTGGCCGCATCCGGCGCCGCCGCGCTGGCCTGGATGGCGCAGGCCCAAGGCTGGACGTCCGTCCGGCCAGGCATGGCCTTCGCGGCGCAAGGCCTGGGGTCGTTCGGGGCAGGCGCGGCGTCGGTCGCGTTGATGACGCTGGCGATGCGCTTTGCCCGGCAGGGGCGGCAATCGGGCACGGACATGACGGCGGTGCAGAGCGCGCGCGACCTGGGCGAAATCCTGACGTCGTCGATGATGACGGGCCTGGCCGCCCAGGTCGGCTATGGGGGCGGCTTTGCCAGCGGGGTGGCGGTAGCGGCCGTCACATTGCTGTTTACGGCCACGGCCTTGCGGCGCGCGGCGCCGGCTTGAACGCGACGGTGCCCGGGGCGGGCGGGTCAGGCCACCGAGGGTGGCGCCTGCCCGCTGGCGGCGAAGCGAGTACACTTGTCCGCCGTTTTGCTATAAGCCCCAGAATTCTCCATGATTTCCTCCGCATGCGGCGTCGACTTCGGTACGTCCAACTCCACCGTAGGCTGGAGCCGCCCCGACCAACGCGCGCTCCTCGCCCTGGAAGACGGCAAGACCACCTTGCCGTCGGCCATCTTTTTCCATGACGAAGACGCCGAGGTCAGCTATGGCCGCGCCGCCATTTCCGACTACCTGGCCGGGTACGACGGGCGCTTGATGCGCTCGATGAAAAGCCTCTTGGGCAGTTCGCTGATCGACGGTTCGACGGAAGTGCAGGGGCGTTCGATCCCGTTTCGCGTCCTCTTGACCCGCTTCATCGCGGAATTGAAGCGGCGCGCCGAAACCGCCGCGGGGCGCGATTTCACGCGCGCCGTGCTGGGGCGGCCCGTCTTCTTCGTGGACGACAATTCCACTGCCGACCAGACCGCCCAGGACACCTTGGGCGAGATCGCGCGCAGCGTGGGGTTCACCGACATCGAATTCCAGTTTGAACCGCTGGCCGCCGCATTCGACTATGAATCGCAGATCGACCGCGAAGAGCTGGTGCTGGTCATCGACATCGGCGGCGGCACGTCCGACTTTTCGCTGATCCGCCTGGGGCCGGACCGTGCTGGAAAGGCCGACCGCCGCGACGATATCCTGGCCTATGGCGGCGTGCACATCGGTGGGGTGGATTTCGACAAGCAACTGAGCCTGGCGCACGTCATGCCCTTGCTGGGCTTGGGCAGTCAGCTGCGC
Organism: Achromobacter sp. 18P8.1.1; assembly: GCF_057799415.1. Classification (NCBI taxonomy): domain Bacteria; kingdom Pseudomonadati; phylum Pseudomonadota; class Betaproteobacteria; order Burkholderiales; family Alcaligenaceae; genus Achromobacter; species Achromobacter sp. 18P8.1.1. The sequence goes on from NZ_JBYOKH010000052.1 coordinate 22,071, forward strand.
AGCGGCAAGGACGTGCCGTCCACGCAGTACGGTAATCTGGCCTGCTGGCACACCATCAATCAGGCTTATACGCGCAAGGCGGCCGAGCATTTCGCCTACATCCGCGCCGAAGCCGGCGATCGCGAGAAGATCGACCTGCTGCTGAACCTGGTGAAGCAGCGCGCGGGCCATTGGGTGGCGGTGCAGGTGGAAGAGGCCAAGATCGCGTTGTCGGAATCGCCGTCGGCCCGCATCGACCTGTCGCGCATCGCGCCGGAACTGGGCGTGGACGTGACGCGTCCGTCGTTCGATGCCTGCGTGGGCCGCCTGATCGAAAAGGTCGAGACCACGGTGGGCGCGCTGCTGCGCGACGCCGGCGTGTCCACGGCCGATGTGGATACGGTGTTCTTCACCGGCGGTTCCAGCCGCGTGCCGCGCCTGCGCGAAACCGTGTCGGCGCTGGTGCCGGGTGCACGCAGCGTTGAAGGCGACCTGTTCGGCAGCATCGGCGCCGGCCTGGCGCTGGACGCCCGCCGCAAGTTCGACTGACCGCGTTGGAACGGCCCGCCGCTTAAGTCGCCAGCATCGCGGGCACACGCGCCGCCAGTGCATCGATGGCCGTGCGTGTCTTGGCCGGCAGGTAGCGGGCCTGTGGCCAGACCGCGTGCACTTCCTGGGCCGCCATCCGGTCACCATGCATCAGGACGTCCAATTCGCCCGTGCGCACGTAGTGGGTGAGCATCCAGCACGGCAGCCAGGCGATCCCTGCGCCCGCGATCGCGGCGTCCGCAATGGCTTGCAGGTCGTCCAGCCGCAGCCGCGGCTGCACCCGCAACTGGATGACCTGGCCTTCCGCATCCTTCACCTCCCACCCGCGCTCCGCCCCGCCATGCGAGTAGATGATGCCGGTGTGCTGCTTCAGTTCGTCGATGGTCGTCGGGCGCCCATGCGCCCGGATGTAGGCGGGAGACGCGCCGATGCCCATGGTCTGCATTCCCAGCCTGCGCGCCGCCAGGCTGGCGCTGTCGGGCAAGGCGCCCACGCGGATGCCCAGATCGTAGCCTTCCTCGATCAGGTCGACCACGCGGTCATTGAATGAGATGTCCAGCTGGAGTTGCGGGTGGCGCATGGCCAGCTCCCGCAGGACCGGGGCGACGCAGTGCCGGCCGAACACGAGCGGCGCGCTGACCCGCAAGCGTCCTTGGGGTTCGCGGCGGCCGCTGTCGAGTTCGGCTTCGCCAAGCTGCAGTTCGGCCAGGGCGCGGATGCAGCGGTCGTAGTAGGCCTGGCCGTCGTCGGTCAGGCTTTGCTGGCGGGTCGTGCGGTGGAACAGCCGGACGCCCAGGCGCGCCTCCAGCCGCGCGACCGATTTGCCCACTGCGGACCGCGTGAGGTTCAGGCGATCGGCCGCCAGCGCGAAGCTGCCGGCCTCCACAGCCTGCACGAAGACTTCGATGCCGCTCAGCCTGTCATGGTTGCCCGTCGTGGCCATGCTGCCCTTCCTGTCTGTATTGGTTCTTGATGGGAACCATTGAAAATAATATGGGTTGACATTGTTGAAATGAATTCCGCATATCTTATCGGTACCCGGCCGCGCTGTCATCGGCAGCCGACGCGGCCAGTCTTGAAACCGAACAGGAGTACATCATGCAGGCCTATACCGTGATCAGCGGCAAAGACATCGCGTCCCTCACGCGTATTACGCGCGAACCTCAGGCGCTGGGGCCGCACGATGTGCGTGTGCGCATCAATGCGGTATCGCTGAACTTTCGCGACCTGATGGTGGTGCGTGGCGACTATCTGCAGGGCGCCTCCGACCCCGTCATTCCGGCCTCGGACGCCGCAGGCGAAGTGATCGAGGTCGGCAAGGCCGTGACGCGCTTCGCGCCGGGCGACCGCGTGATGGGCTCGTTTTTCCCCGATTGGATCGATGGCGACGTCACGCCGGCCACGACGCGCATCGCCCCGGGCGCTGCGACGGACGGCGTGCTGTCCACTGAACGCGTCTTCGCCGAGTCCGCGTTGGCGGCCACGCCGCCCTCGTTGACCGACGAGCAGGCCTCGACCCTGCCTTGCGCGGCGGTCACCGCCTGGAACGCGCTGTTTGTCGCCGGCGGCGCCAAAGCAGGGCAGACGGCGTTGTTCCTGGGGACGGGGGGCGTGTCGGTCTGGGGCCTGCAACTGGCGAAGGCGGCGGGCCTGCGCGCCATCATCACGTCCTCCAGCGCGGGCAAGCTGGAGCGGGCCCGGGCCATGGGCGCCGATGGCCTCATCAACTATCGCGATACGCCTGAATGGCAGGACGAAGCCTTGCGCCTGACCGCTGGCGAGGGCGCGCACGTCGTGCTGGAAGTGGGCGGCGAAGGCACGCTGGCGCGCTCCGTGACGGCGGCGCGCATGGGCGGGACCATCGCGGTGATCGGCGGCGTCAGCGGGTTCGCGGCCGTGCCGGTGTCGCCCTTGGCGTTGATTGCCGGCAGCAAACGATTGCAAGGCATTTTTGTCGGCAGCCGCAGGATGCTGGAGGACGTGGCGCGCTTCGTGGAAGTGGCGGGCATCGTGCCCGTCATCGACCGGGTATTCGATTTCGATGAAGTCCCCGCCGCATTTGAACACCTGGCATCCGGCGGCCATTTCGGCAAGGTCGTCATCCGGGTCGCCAAGTAGGCCAGGGCAGGGCGCGCAATGGCGGGTCGCGCGGGCGGCGATGGTAAGCTGCACTGCTTGCCGAAGGCGCTTTCGCGCCTGATTGTTCGAAGAGACCCAGAGATCCCCACGCGCCCTCATGACCCGTCCAACCGATACCCATCTTGTCGAAACACTGGTGACCAGCGAAGCGCCTTATGAAGGCAGCTTCCTGAAAATACGGCGGGACACCGTCAGCCTGCCCAACGGCAATACGGCTACGCGCGAATACGTCGTGCATCCCGGCGCGGTCGTGGTGATCCCCTTGCTGGATGACGGCCGCGTTCTGCTGGAGCGCCAGTTCCGCTACCCGATTGGCCGCGTCATGACCGAGTTTCCCGCCGGCAAGCTGGACCCGGGCGAAGATCCGCTGGTTTGCGGCAAACGCGAACTGCTGGAAGAAACCGGCTACACCGCCGATCAATGGGCGCACGCCGGCGCCTTGCACCTGGCCATCGCCTATTCCACCGAGATCATCCACATTTTCTTCGCGCGCGGTTTGCGCGCCGGTCCCCGGCAACTGGACCAGGACGAATTCCTGGACGTGATCAGCGCGGACCCCGCCGAATTGCTGGCGGCGTGCAGCAAGGGCGAAGTCACCGACGCCAAGACGCTGACCTGCGTGCTGTGGATGCAGAACGTGCTGTCCGGCGCCTGGCAGCTGGACTGGCAGGACAACGCCGGCTGACATGCCCGCGTTCCCGGTCCTGGTCCAACCCGCCGGCCTGCGGTTCGAGGCCGACGCGGGCACGTCCGTCCTGCTGGCCGCGCAGGCCGCAGGCATCAAGCTGCCCAGTTCGTGCCGCAATGGCACCTGTCGGGCGTGCATGTGCCTGATGCTGGAGGGCTCGGTGGCCTATCGCATTGAATGGCCCGGCCTGTCGCGCGACGAGAAAGAAGAAGGCTGGATCCTGCCTTGCGTTGCGCACGCCACGTCGCCGCTAGAGATCCAGGCGCCGCTTGCCGCGCCCATCGAAGCCGCGCCGGCGGTGGCGCGGCCGCTTACCGGCGCCCGACGCTAAACGCCAGCACCGGGGCCAGGCCCACGGCCATGCCGGCCGCCATGCCGAGTGCCATGCCGGCAAAGGGCGCCGCGTTCAGCATCAGCGCTGCCGCGACGCCCAGCCGGGCTCCCAGCACCATCCCTATCGCCATGGAAAGCGCGCAGAGCAGGCGTTGGCCCAGCGGCGGCGCGCGGGTGCGCCCCACCGGCCACGGCGCAAGGGCCGCCAGCGCCATCGCAGCGCTGCTGGCCGGCATCAGGATGGCGTGCCGCCACGCCATGTCCAGCAGCCCGCCCGGTGCGCCGCATTCGCTGGCCAGCAGCGCCGCAGGCGTCTGGCGCGTGTCGACCCACAGGCCCAGCGCCATGGCTACCAGGCAGGCCAGCCATAGCGCTGCCATGGTGCGTACGCCGTCAGGCGCAAGCGTGGCACGCCTTCGGGGCGTCGTCGTACCGGTCATGGTGACGGACCCAGTCGCCCAGGTTGAAGTGGGGGCCGTTTTCGTTTCGGCCCAGGGGCGCGAAATCCAGATAGTTGTAGGCGCCGGCCAAGCGCTCCACGCCGCGTTCGAACGCCGAGTAGGTGTGGAAGATCTCACCGTCCGGGTCCGAGTAAAAGGCGCTGGCGCCCGAGCGTTCTTCCACGCTGCCATCGGCCTGCGGCACCGACGCGTGGAAGTCGAAGTTGAAGTCGCAGCCCTCGGACGAGAACCAATCGAAGCGCCAGCCCATGCGCTGCTTGAACGCATCCAGCTTGGCCAGCGGCGCGCGCGACACCGCCACCACCGATACGTCGTGATGACGCAGGTGCATCAGGGCGCTGTCCAGATGGTCTGCCAGGAACGAGCAGCCGACGCAGCCTTCTTCCCAATCCGGGCCGTACATGAAATGGTAGAGGATCAGTTGGCGCTTGCCGTCGAACAGGTCGGCCAAGCCCCGCGGCCCGCCTGCGCTCTGGAATTGGTAAGGCTTGTCCACCCGCACCCAGGGCAGGTCAAGCCGGTCGCGGGCCAGAGCGTCCTGGGCGCGTGTCATCGCCTTTTCGCGGACAAGCAGGGCCTCGCGAGCGGCGTCCCATTGGGGACGGGATACGACAGGATGGGGGGTCTGCATCGTACGACTCCTTTGCGTGGCAGGCCACTCGGGCCTGGGCAAGGTAAACGGCTATTCAGGCCGCACTTGCCAGATGGTCCGCCAGCCGGTCCATCGCACCTGCCCAGCCGTGTTCGTGGCCGTCGCGGGTTGCCTGATCGACAAACGGGGTTTGCAGGAAGGCCAGTTCAGTGCCGCCCTGCGCGGGAGCAAATTCAAGCGTGATCAGTGATGTTTCTTCGGGGGTGTCGCGCCAGGCCCAGGTAAAAACCAGCCGGCGCTGCGGCTGCACCTCGTGGTACTCGCCGCTGGCGTAATGCGACTGTCCGTCCTCGGTGACGAAGCCCACCAGGTAGGCCCCGCCCACGCGCACGTCGGTGTCGGCCACCAGCACTTCGCGCGTGCCGGCCGGGCCGAACCAGCGCATCAGCGCTTGCGGGTCCGTCCAGGCGCGCCAGACGCGGTCGACGGGGGCGGCGAAGCGCCGCGTGAGCCGGAGCTCGAGGGGGGCGTTGTCGGAGCGGGTTCGGGTTGCCATGGGTGGATCTCCTCGTCGTGGTACAGGTACCGGGCCAGCGAATCCAGTTGGCCGTTCCAGAACTTCTCGTAGCGGGCCAGCCAGTCGGACGCCGCGCGCATCGGCTCGGGCGATAGCGTGCAACTGACCACGCGTCCGTCCTTGGCGCGGGCGATCAGCCCGGCGTCTTCCAGCACCCGCAGATGCTTCATGAAGGCAGGTAGCGACATGGCATGGGGCCGGGCCAGTTCGCTGACCGATGCCGTGCCCCGTTCCAGGTCAGCCAGCACCTGCCGGCGGGTGCCATCGGCCAGGGCGGAAAAGATGCTGTCCAGCGTGTCATCGTTTAAGTTAACCATAAGGTTAAGTATCCGCCCGAAGAACTGCCGGCGTCAAGCCGGCAGCGTCGGGAATTTCCCTAGGTTAGTCGTGCCGGTGCATGGCCGACTGGTGCTTCGTGTCGCGCATCGTCGCGTACACCAGCAGCGACAGGAAGATCACGCCGGCCAGGTAGTAGTAGAACCACGCTTCGTGCCCTTGCTGCTTGAAGAACAGGGCGATGGCGGGCGCCGTGCCGCCGAAGATCGACACCGTGACCGCATAGGGCACGGCGACGCCGGTGGCGCGGATGTTGGTAGGGAACAGTTCGGCCTTCACCACGGCGTTGATCGACGTATACCCGGCTGTGAACACCCACGCGCCGCAGATCAAGAGGAAGGCGATGAAGGGCGAACGGGTGTTCGACAAGGTCATCAGGATGGGCACCGTCAGCGCGGCCCCCGCCACGCCGAAGAAGATCAGGAGCGGCTTGCGCCCGATCTTGTCCGACAGCGCGCCATACAGCGGTTGCAGGATCAGCGCGAAGATCAGCGAGGCCGCGATGATGTAGGTCGTGGTGATGTCGGTAAAGCCCGAGGTCTGCCGCACGAAGGTCTGCATGTACGTGGTGAAGGTGTAGAACGCCGCGGTGCCGCCGGCAGTCAGCCCCACCACGATCGCGACCTCGCGCGGATATTTCATCAGGCCGCGCAGCGAGCTGGTCTTCGGCTTGGTCTTCTGCGCTTCCTTGTACGAGTCGGTCTCGGGCATGTCGCGGCGCATCAGCGCGGTCACGATGGCCAGCAGGGCGCCGATCACGAAGGGGATGCGCCAGCCCCATTCCACCAGCTGCTCGTGCGTCAGGAACACGTTCTGCAACAGCAGCAGCACCAGGATCGCGCAGAGCTGGCCACCGATCAGGGTGACGTACTGGAAGCTGGAATAGAAGCCGCGGTGTTCCGGGTCTGATATCTCGGTCAGGTAGGTGGCGCTGGCGCCATACTCGCCGCCCAGGCTCAGGCCTTCGATCACGCGGGCCAGCGCCAACAGCGCGGGCGCCGCCAGGCCGATGGTCGCGTACGTGGGCGTGACGGCGATGATCAGCGAACCCACGCACATCATCACCACCGACACCATCAGCGATATCCGCCGCCCGTGCCGGTCGGCGATGTGCCCGAACAGCCAGCCGCCCAGCGGGCGCACGATGAAGCCGGCCGCGAACAACGTGGCGGCATTCAATTGCTGGACGACGGGGTCATGCGAGGGGAAGAAGGCGGGGGCGAAATACAGGGCGAAGGCGGTATAGGCGTAGAAGTCGTACCACTCGACCAGGTTGCCCATGGAGCCGACGAAGATGGCCTTGATGCGGCGTTTGGCGTCGGGCATGGCGAGATACGTTTGCGTCATGGCTGTTCTCAGGGTGAGCTTGTCGGGAGTCGCCGGACACGCGACCGCGCCTTGTCCTCGCCCGTCAAGATCGCAAGGCCAGCCGCGAAATGGAACATGCATCGCGGTATCTTGCGCCTGCCTACGCTGAAATGCACGTAATGGCGAACAGTTTTCATTCAGGTTTTTGTCAGGGTTGGCGAGGAGCCAGCGCCCTGCAAGCGGCTGCGGCGTTACTTGCCGCGCGGCTTGATGATGTCGCAGGCCGCAGCCCGGTCGCCGGCCTGGGCGCCGCTGCCCAACAAGGCCTGCGCACCGCAGACGGAGCCGAACATGCCCTTGTTGTCGTGCCCCACGCCGCCGACCTCGAAGGTGGTGCGGTGCAGCGGCACTGGCTTCGCGCCGCGAGCGGCCAGCAGGTATTCGTACTGCACGTAAGCGGTGCCGCGGGCCAGGCGTGTGGCGCCCTGCGCCTCGGCGCCGCAGGTCTTGTCCAGCAGGCGGTGCTCGGGGTTGTTGTCGGCCCCGCCCAGCAGATAGATCACGTCGCGGGCGGCATAACGGACGAACAGCCGTGTGTCGTCGGTTTCGCGCGCGTACGGCGGCAGCTTGTCCGTGCCGTACTTGTACTGGTTGTAGGTGGGGCAGATACCGCGTTCGTACGGCGCATAACCTTTGCCGTCAGCGCGCGGGCGCTCGTTGGTCAGGTACAGGTAGGACGAGGGGTTCGCGATCACGTAGCGCAGCGCCAGCCCGTCGCGGCGCAGCGGGCCGTCGGTGTTGTTCAGCACGGCGTAGCGCTGCACCAGCTGCGCGCCAGCGGAGTGCCCGGCCAGCACGATGTTGGCAAGGGTGGGCAGGCGCTTGCGGTCGTCCAGGCTGCGCAGCAGGTCGTCCAGCACCTGGAACGAGCTGACGGGGGCGGGCCGCCCGGCGGCCTGGATGCTCTCTTCGCCGTCTTCCCAGCTGGCCTTGCGCCATGCGGCCATGCCGCCGAAACCCGAATCGATGGTCCCGGGAAAGCGGGGCGCCAGCACCAGCGTGTCGCGCGCCCGGTCCGGGTTGCGGGCCAGCAGGCCGGCGGCAGTGTCGTAGTAACGGTCGGCGTCGCGCTTCACGCCGTGGATGACGATCAGGACCTGCTTGATATCGCGCAGGTCGTCGCGGGCCAGGTCGCGGTTAGCATAGACCGGCATCTTGTACCGATGCCCTGGCTTGCCCAGTTCCACCGTCTGCCAACGCAACGGCGTGGTGCGCTTGGGCGCGGGAACGGTTTCGTCGTAATCGTAGGGGTCCGGCAGCGGCGTCTGCGCGCGCAGGGCCCAGGGGACAAGCGTCGCGGCCAGGGCCAGCGCGACGCCCAGTCGGCGCCCGAATCGCCGGCGCGCGGGCGCGTGCGGCAGGGGTCGGGACGCGGAAGGGGCGGGGGCGCGGCGCATGGCGCGGCGTAGCGTCAGCAGGTCTCTAGGCCCAGCAACTGCTTGAGCGCAGGCAGATCCAGGATGCGGACTTCGCGCTGGTTGATCTTGATCAGGCCTTCGCGCGCGAAACGCGAGAACAGCCGGCTGACCGTTTCCAGCGTCAGGCCAAGATAGTTGCCGATTTCTTCGCGGCTCATGCGCAGCACGAATTCGGTCGACGAATAGCCCAGCGAGGCATAACGTTGCGACAGGTTCAGCAGAAAGGCCGCCAGGCGCTGTTCGGAACGCATGGCGCCCAGCGACGCCAGCATCTGGTGCGAACGCGTGATTTCGCGGCTCATCAGGCGCCGGAACTGCTGCTGCAGCGACGGCAGGTGCGCGGCCACGCGGTCCACGTCGCTCAAGCGGATGACGCAGACTTCGGAATCTTCCAGCGCGACGGCGGCCGACACGTGCTTGCCTTCCAGCATGCCGTCCATGCCGACGATCTCGCCGGGCAGGTGAAAGCCGGTGACCTGGATCTGGCCGGTCGCGTCTTCCAACTGGGTCTTGATGCTGCCAAAGCGCACGCTGTAGACGGCATCAAGCGGGTGATCCAGCGAATACAGCGTCTTGCCCTTTTCCAGGCGCACACGCTCTTTCACCAGCTCATCCAGTTTTTCCACTTCGGCGGCGGCCATTCCCACGGGCACGCACACGTGTCCCAACATGCAGGTGGAACAGTGGGCGCCATCAGGGGCAACGGGAACCCGTTTTTGCATACGATGACCTCTATAGTGCCCGTTGCGCGCCGGGGAGGGCGAAACGGGTGTAAAGCGTGAAGACAACAGCTATTGTAGTCTGTTGTTACTACGGCCGTCTTACGAGGTGCCGCCGGTCGTCCGGCCGTGCCGGTGCGCGATCCAGTCCTCGCCGGCGATATCGGTCGCGGCGCCCCGCAACGCCGGGTCGATGGGGTAATACTGGCAGCGGATTTCGGTGTTGCCCCGTTCCGCCGATTCCAGGCGCGCGATGATTTCGCGGCGCACAAAACAGCAGGGCTGCCCGGGCACGTATTCCTCGATTTCGTCCATCAGCGCGATCAGGGCGGGCTCCACCAGGTAGACATCGCCGCGCACGCGGCGGCCATCTGCTACGGGGATCAGACCAGGCCAGTTGCCGAAGTCGACCAGCATGCCGGGCACGGACGCCGCACCCACCAGCCGGGCGGCGGGCAGGCCCCGTTTGGCGACCGCTTGCGCAAGATCATTGATTTCGCCGGCGCGTAGGGTGCCGTAGACAAAAACGTATATGCTCATAGGTCGGATTGTTGCTGCACGTCGTAGCAAAACAAGTGGCCGGATGGTGTTGAAATTCTCTCATCTGTCCGCATATTCAGGATATCGAGCCAGCCGGCACGTATCGGTCAGGCTCCCCAACAAGCCAAACGACCATTATGCGATTCGACAAACTGACTACCAAGTTCCAGCAAGCCTTGGCCGACGCCCAAAGTCTGGCCGCCCGTAACGACCATCCCTACATCGAACCCGTCCACGTGTTGTCCGCCTTGCTGTCCGATCCGGACAGCGGCGCAGGCAGCCTGCTGGCGCGCGCCGGTGTAGCGGTCAACCGCCTGCAACCCGCGCTGGAAAGCGCGATGAAGTCGCTGCCGCAAGTGCAGGGCGACGACAACGTGCAGGTCGGCCGCGAACTCAACGCGGTGCTGACCCGCACCGACAAGGAAGCCGCCCGGCGCGGCGACACCTACATCGCCAGCGAACTGTTCCTGCTGGCGCTGGCCGACGACAAGGGCGAGGCCGGCCGCATCCTGCGTGAAGCGGGCCTGCAGAAAAAAGCCCTCGAAGCCGCGGTGGACGCCGTGCGCGGCGGTGAAAACGTATCCGGCGCGGAAGGCGAGTCCAACCGCGAAGCCCTGTCCAAATACACCATGGACCTGACCGAGCGCGCCCGCCAGGGCAAGCTTGATCCGGTGATCGGCCGCGACGACGAAATCCGCCGCACCATCCAGATCCTGCAGCGCCGCACCAAGAACAACCCGGTCCTGATCGGCGAACCCGGCGTGGGCAAGACCGCCATCGTCGAAGGTCTGGCGCAGCGCATCGTCAACGACGAAGTGCCCGAGAGCCTGCGCGGTAAGCGCGTGCTGTCGCTCGATCTGGCCGCGCTGCTGGCCGGCGCCAAGTTCCGCGGCGAATTCGAAGAACGCCTGAAGGCCGTGCTGAAAGAGCTGGGCCAGGACGATGGCAGCAACATCGTCTTCATCGACGAGCTGCACACCATGGTCGGCGCGGGCAAGGCCGAAGGCGCGATGGACGCGGGCAATATGCTCAAGCCGGCGCTTGCACGCGGCGAACTGCATTGCATCGGCGCGACCACGCTGGACGAATACCGCAAGTACATCGAAAAGGACGCGGCGCTCGAGCGGCGCTTCCAGAAGGTGCTGGTCGACGAGCCCGATGTGGAATCCACCATCGCCATCCTGCGCGGCTTGCAGGAACGCTATGAGATCCACCACGGCGTCGAGATCACCGACCCGGCCATCGTGGCCGCGGCGGAACTGTCGCACCGCTACATCACCGACCGCTTCCTGCCCGACAAGGCCATCGACCTGATCGACGAAGCCGGTGCGCGCATCCGCATGGAAATCGACTCCAAGCCGGAGGTGATGGACAAGCTGGATCGCCGCATCATCCAGTTGAAGATCGAGCGCGAAGCCGTCAAGAAGGAAACCGACGACGCGTCCAAGCGCCGCCTGGGTGTCATTGAAGACGAACTGGAAAAGCTGCAACGCGAATACAACGACTTCGAGGAAATCTGGAAGGCCGAAAAGGCGGCAGTGCAAGGCACGCAGGCCATCAAGGAAGAGATCGACAGCGTGCGCGCCGAAATGGCCGAATTGCAACGCAAGGGCCAGTTCGACAAATTGGCCGAGCTGCAATACGGCAAGCTGCCCGACCTGGAATCGCGCCTGAAGGCCGCCGAAGTGGGGGCTGCGCAGGCTGCTGAAAACGCCGAGGGCGACGAATCCCGCCCGCGTCTGTTGCGCACTCGTGTCGGCGCCGAGGAAATCGCCGAAGTTGTGTCGCGTGCCACGGGCATCCCCGTGTCCAAGATGATGCAGGGCGAACGCGAGAAGCTCTTGCACATGGAGGAATTCCTGCACAAGCGCGTGGTGGGTCAGGACGAGGCCGTGCGCCTGGTCTCCGACGCCATCCGGCGTTCACGCGCGGGCCTGGCGGACCCGGCGCGGCCTTACGGTTCGTTCCTGTTCCTGGGCCCGACCGGCGTGGGCAAGACCGAGTTGACGCGTGCCTTGGCCGAATTCATGTTCGACTCCGAAGAGCATCTGATCCGCATCGACATGAGCGAATTCATGGAGAAGCATTCGGTGGCGCGGCTGATCGGCGCGCCGCCCGGATACGTGGGCTACGAAGAGGGCGGCTACCTGACCGAGGCTGTGCGCCGCAAGCCGTACAGCGTGATCTTGCTGGACGAAGTGGAAAAGGCGCATCCGGATGTCTTCAACGTGCTGCTGCAGGTGCTGGACGACGGCCGTCTGACCGATGGCCAGGGCCGTACGGTGGACTTCCGCAACACGGTGATCGTGATGACGTCCAACCTGGGCTCGCATCACATCCAGAGCCTGGCCGGCCAGCCGTACGACGTGGTCAAGGAAGTGGTGTGGGGTGAGCTCAAGCAGACCCTGCGGCCTGAATTCCTGAACCGCATCGACGAAGTGGTCGTGTTCCACGGTCTGGAAGCGCAGCACATCGAGTCCATCGCCCGCATCCAGCTGCGCCGCCTTGGCGCACGGCTGGAGAAGCAGGAAATGCGGCTGGAAGTCACCGAATCCGCCTTGGCGGAACTGGCCCGCTCCGGCTTCGATCCGGTGTTCGGCGCACGCCCCTTGAAGCGTGCGATCCAGCAGCAGATCGAGAACCCGGTGGCCCGTCTGATCCTGGAAGGCAAGTTCGGCCCGCGCGACGTGGTGCCGGTGGACTGGCAGGACGGCGAATTCGTCTTCACCCGAACCTTGCAGTAAGCGGTGGCAGCATGAAAAAGCCCGGCAGCAATGCCGGGCTTTTTTTTCGTCAGTCATGCACTGCCTCAGGGGTTGGCGTAATCGGCCCGCTGTGCACCGATCTGCCGCCCCACGCTTTGCAGCGAGCGCAGAACAAGCGCCACCCCGCGTCGCGTGTCCTCATCACGCAACAGCGCCAGCAGGCCCAAGAGGCTGGGCGGATGTGCTTCTGCCAGCGTTTGCGCGTGAGCGGCGCGCACGCTGTTGGCGGCCGTCCATGCGGCGCCCGCCGCTTGCTCGGACAGCAGTCCAAGCTTCTCCACCATGGGCTGGTCCAGCAGATCCACCAGGTCGGAAGTGAGCGAGATCAGGTCGACGATGTTGTCCAGCCGTTGGCTGTCGACAAGCGGACGCAGCTTGCCGGCCAGCGCCTGCAGCGTTTCATCATGGCTATTCATGTTCATAGCATTCCCCTTGCAACCGCCCAGTACAGCCCCCGGTTGAATCCATGCCGAAGCAGCCCGCCCAGTTTGGTAGGAGGCGTGGGCTGCACGTCATGGGTGTAGTCGTACCACAAGGGCATGCCCGCATTCAGCCCCATCTGGGCAACGGCTTGCACCCGGCCTTCGTAGACGCTGCATGGGTGGCCCAGCCGGATTTCGCCCGCGATGTTGTTGGCGATGACGGGCGCCTGGTTGTGGCACGAACCGCCCGCTTTGCTGACTGGCAGGTCCACCGTATCGCCGATGACGTAGACATTGCGCAATCCGTAGAGCTGCATGGTTTCGTGATCGGTCGGCAGCCAGCCCTCGTTGTCCTCCGCCTGGGATACGCCTGACTCCAGCACGGCATCGACGGCGCGTATCGGCGGCGTCGCCATCAGGATGTCGAACGGTTGCTCGCCGCCTTCCGCGGAATACGCGACGCGTGCCTCCGGGTCCACGCGCGCCAGCGTGAAGCCGCGCTGGAACTTGATGCCGCGCTGCTCGAAGATGGCGGGCAGCACCTCGCAAGTGGGCTGTTGCAGGAACAGGCAGTTGCGCAAGAGTTGCGACGTGGTGGGGTAGGTGTAGACGATTTCGACTTTGTCGCGCACGCCGCGACGGCGCAAATAGTCGTCCAGCATCAGGGTGGTTTCAATGGGCGCGATGCCGCATTGGTGGGGCACGTTCGGCGTCTTCGGGAAGGTGACGCTGACGAAGATGCGACCTTTGTCGATCTTGGACAGCCGGTTGGCCAATTGGCGCGCCGGCGCGTACTGATAGAAATGATCGCCGGCTTCTTTCAGGCCTTCTATGCGCTCGGGCGCGGGGATGCAGCCCGTGGCGATGACCAGGTAGTCATAGCCGTAGCGCTTGCCCTGCTGCGTCAGCAATTCCTGGCTGTTGAATTCAAACCGCGTGACTTTATCGACGTGGAAATGGATCTCGGGGCGCAGCAGAGAACGTTCCGGGCGCTTCAACTCTTCCTGGAAGAAAAGATTGAAGGCCACATACATGAAGGCGGGCTTGTAGTAGTGGTCAGGAGAATCCGACAACAACGTGACGCTGACCTCGCCTCGCGACACCTCGGGATACAGCTTGGAGACCAGCTGGTTGGCCAGCATGGTGCCGCCAACCCCACCGCCTACGACAACAATTCGCTTGCTCATAAAAATCCTCCTGTGAGAATAGTCAGGAACCAAGTGCAGTTGCGCGTCTATATGTACCAACGGCGGGTAATAAGGTCAATTAAATAACTATTTCTTATATTTGAGGGTGTCCCCGTCCACGCCGGCCGCACACCGGTTCGAATTGAAGGGACGGCCGGGCGGGCACCCGGACGGCCGGAGCGGTCCGGGCGCAGGGGCCCCGTGCCGAAGGGGATTCAGAACGGTTCCTTGAATGGGCGCAGGTCCATTTCCTGGGTCCAGGCGGACGGGTGCTGCAGATGGAGCTGCCAATACGTTTCGGCAATGGCGTCTATGTCCAGCAATCCATCCGTTCCGCGCTGCGCGACGGCGTCGGGGCGCGAGCTTTTCAAGCGCGTCCCGTTGATGCCGCCATCGATGACGACGTGAGCCACGTGCAGCCCCTGCGGGCCGAACTCGCGCGCCATGCTCTGGCTCAACATGCGCAATCCCGCCTTGGCGCTGGCGAAATGCGCATAGCCGGGACGCCCACGCAGGCTGCCCGAGGCGCCGGTGAAGAGGATCGTGCCTTGACGCTGGGGCAATAGCAGCTTCGCCGCCTCACGCCCTACCAGGAACCCCGCAAAGCAACCGACACGCCAGAACTCCTCGAACTGCGCGGCGGAGATCTCCCCGAAGGGAATATGTTGGTTGTTGCCAGCGTTGAAGATAACGACGCTGGCCGTGGATCGTCCTGCGCCAGGCGAGGCCCCCATGCGGAATAGCCGTTGGACATCTTCTTCCTTGCTGGCGTCGAGTTGCACTGGCGTGCCGTTACCGGGGCCCAGGCTATGCACCACCTGTTCCAGCTTTGCGACCGTACGGCCGCCCACCAGGACGTGAAAACCGCCTTTGGCGAATCGGCGGGCCACTGCGGCGCCCAAGCCTTCTTCGGAACCTACGCCTACGACAATTGCAGTCGGCTGCATTGCGCACTCCTTGTTTGGAAAAGCGAGGACGCGGACTTCCGCGTCCCGGGATGAATCGGATTCAGGCAGTGGCTTCCTGCCGGTTCATATGGCCGACCAGGTAGACCATGGCCACCGCCAGGGCCAGGATCAGGGCGCCCAACCACATCGAGCTGTGCAAGCCAAGATGATTGACGGCGATGCCGCCGGCCAGGGACCCCAGCCCGATGGATAACTGGAACACACTCGTGTTCATTGCCTGCGCCGCTTCCGGCGCATGCTGTGTCGCGTTATATAACCATAGCTGCGTACCGACAGGCGCCATGCCCCACGAAACTGCCCAGACCAGCAAGGCGGCGCCCGCATAAAGCGGGGTTCCCGGGAATGCCGCGATCGCTGAAATCGCCAGCACGTATATCCACACCGTGGCAAGCACCGTCTTGTGCAGATGACGGCCGGCGAATGCGCCGCCCACGAAATTTCCGGCGACCGTCGCAATGCCATACGCCAACAGCAGGATGCTGACCACGGCGGTATCCAGATGCGCGATCTGCTCCAGGTACGGCGTCACGAAGGTGTAGCCCGCGTATTGGCCGGCGACGATGAATACGACGGTCAGAAAGATTGCGCGCACCTTGCGGTGCTTGAGCAGGCCGAAAAAGTCCCGCACGTTCACGCCTTCCTTCATTTTCAGCGGGGGCAAACAGGCCAGCTGTAATACGAAGCACAGCACGGCAAGCCCGCTTGCCCAGGCGAAGCCCTCGCGCCAGTCCGCGTGGGCGCCGATATAGGAACCGGCGGGCACGGCAATGACAGATCCGATCGAGATGCCTGCGAAGACGAGTGACGATGCGGCGTGCACCTTTTCTGGCGGCACCAGCTTGGCGGCTGCAGTAATCGAAATGGCCCAGAACCCGCCGATCGCAATGCCGAGTATCACCCGCGCAAAGAGAAGCACGGTGAAACTTCCGGCTTGCCACGAGAGCAGGCTAGAGACAATGAGCAGTGCGGTCAGGCCGAGCATCACGGTTTTCCGGTCGGCGCGGCCAATCGCGATCGCCGTTACCGGTGCGGCCAGGAATCCAAGCAGGGCGGTGGCGGTGACCGCCAGGCCAGCCGTGCCCTCGGCCACGCCCAGGTCGCGGCTGATACCGGGCAGCAGGCCCACGGGCAGGAACTCGGTGACGACGAGCGATAGCGCGCCCAGTGCGATAGCCAGGACGCCTGGCCAGGAATAGGCCGGCATGTTCCCTGGGCCTGGTTGTTGAAGCGACATTACGGATTCCTTGGTTGTCTCTGTATCGGTATCTGTGTCTGAGCGACGCGAAGCCGGGGTTTCGCCGACTTCCGTGCGCGCGGCCGATCTGCTGCCCAGGGGCGGAATCAGCCGCGCGCGACCGTCAGGCCTTGCGGTAGCGAGGCGCCGGCGTGCCGGTCTGGGTGGCGGCGAACAGGCTGGCACGCGCCGTGTCGAAACGCTCCCATAGGCTTGCGTCGGCAACCGAAGGCCAGGTGACCGCCTCGCCCTGATCGAACCCGGCGAGCGCGGCATCCACCAGATCTTCCGTGCTCATCACCGATTCTGGACGCAGTGCTGACAGGGGCACGCCTGAGACGTCCTCGGTCCAGATCTCGGTCGCGGTTGACGCTGGCAGGACCACCTGGACTTTCACGTTGGTATCGGCCAGTTCTTGCTGCAGGCCTCGGCTGAAGGCAAGCACATAGGCCTTCGTGCCGCTGTAGACCGAGCTGATGGCGAGCGAATGCACCGCCAGGACGGAAGCGATGTTGATGACGGCGCCGTCGTTGCGGGCGAGGAAGCCCGGAAGCACCGCGTGGGTCAATCGCGTCAGCGCCGTGATGTTGAGCGCGATCTGGGACAAGGAATCTTCCAGGGAAGACTGCCCCAAGGCACGCAGTCGGGCCGAGCCGGCATTGTTCACCAGGATCCCGACGTCCGGATTGCCTGCAAGCGCGGCTTCCACCTGCGCAATGCCGGTGTCGGTGCCCAGGTCAGCGGCAAGAGTCTGGATGCCGACGCCGTGGGCCGATGACAGCTTTTGCGCCAATGACGTCAGGCGGTCGGCACGCCGCGCGACCAGAATCAGGTCATACCCGCGGGCCGCCAGCCGGTCGGCATAGACGGCGCCGATCCCGGAGGACGCACCCGTGACGACGGCGGTTTTTTTGGAAAGTGACATACCTATCTCCATGATTAACTTGAGTGCTCAACTAATTAATTGAGTGCTCAAGTATATGGCGGTATAGTTGGTGCTTGTCAATAGCGCAACACGCGAAGATCTTCACCTCATGGGAAAAAAAAATCCTGGCGCAGCATCGGTGGCTGACGGCGCTTGCAAGGTTTCCAGCGATGGAAAAAACGTATTCGAGGTGTTGGCCTGCACCAACACCGCGCTCAGGCGCGCCGCGCGCCGTCTGGGCAATCTGTACGACGATGCGCTTGCTCCCCTAGGATTGAAGGCTACCCAGGTGAGTCTGTTGGCGGAGATCCAGCGGATGGCCGCGGCAAGCGACGGGCAGGCCCCCACGTTGCAGGATCTTGCGGTCAAGCTTGCCATCCAGATCTCTGCGGTGACGCACGCGCTCAGGCCGCTGGTTCGCGACGGCTATATCACCCTTCAGACGGACGAACTGGACAGACGGATCAAGCGTGCCGCGCTGACGCCCGCCGGCATGGAGCGCCTGGACGAGGCCCTTGTGCACTGGGGCACGGCCAACCAGCGCGTCGAGGAGGTGCTGGGAAGCGATTCTGCCGCCACGCTGCGCGCGCTGGCCGATCACGTGGCGTCCGATGACTTCCTGGATGCGTACAACAGACGCTGACTCGCGTCCCAAGGCGCGGGACAAATCCTTCAAGATAATGGTGTCAGACTACAATTCCGTTCCGGTTTTTTTGTAGCCGGAACCTCCCTTTTCGCACGACCCATTAACGATGGAATGTCATTTCGTATGAAATTCAAGGCTTTGACCCTGGGTATCCTGATGGTCGGCGCAGGCGCTTCGCAGGCCGCGACGGTGAAGGAAGTCTTCAACGCCAACATGCTGGGCACCAATCAGCGCTATTTCGAATCGGTTGCCGGCATTCCGCGTGAGTCCAACGGAAACGACCACCTGTTCCTCGTCCAGAGCTGCCCGATCACCGCCACGATCGGCGGGGGCAAGGTGTCGGCGTTGCGCATGGAATTGGCCAATGGCTGCGAAGCCGACCTGCAAAGCTTCATCGGCGAATATGCGCCCAAGGCCGGCCAGCCCATCACGCCCGGCGCGTTCGGCCGGGGCCAGCGCTACACGGCAAGTTGCCTGACGGAATGCGGCAATGCCGTGGATCCGTCGGCCTATGCGCTGTGGGTCGCACCGCGTGCGGCGGGCGGGCTGGAGGTACTGATGGAAATGGTGTTGGCCGGCGGCAAGGCGGCGGATGCCGCCGACCAGTGGGAAGCGCACATGAAAAAGGCCGCGGGCAATGACTACGTGATCAACACGAAGTTCAACTGCGAGACCCGGTTCGACGATGTTGCCGAGGCCGCCTTCAAGGACGTGCCGGTCAACGCCATCACCATTGGCTACGGCTTGCCGACAGAGCGCTGCCGCTGAACGGGGGCGCCCGGTCAGTAATCCCAGATGACCGGGACCCAGCGAAAGGCGTCGCCGTTGACGGCGACCCGGCCGACCGACGGGAACGGCAAATGGGCCGCCACCAGCAGCCCGCCGTTCTCGGCCAACTCTTGAAAGAGGCCGATGCGGACTCGCGCCGATTCTTCGGGATCATGCTCGAAGCCGTTGTGCCAGTCGGGATGGTCAAATCCTACCGGGAACATGGCGTCACCGGCAAAGGTCAGGCGCTCGCCGCCGGACACCAGGTCGACCACGCTGTGCCCCGGGGTATGGCCGCCGGTTAGGCGCACGATCACGCCCGGCGCGACTTCATGCGTGTCTTCGAAGATGACAAGCCGGTCGCGATATTCGTTGTAGAACGCCGTGGCGGTTGAACGGAGCACGTCGGGCACCGGCTTGGGCATGACGGTGTGCGAGAAATCGGGCGACGTCCAGAATGCGACTTCGGTTGCCGACACATGGATGCGCACGTCCGGACGCAAGCGTTCCTTCACGCCGGCGACGAGCAAACCGCCTACGTGATCCATGTGCATGTGGGTGATGATCACGTCCGTGACGGACTCCAGGGCGATGCCGGCGGATTCCAGGCGCTGCGGGAATTGGCCGGCACGCGGAAAGCCCGGGAACTGCCCGCCCAGCCCCGCATCGATAAGGATCGTCTGGCCCGCGCTGCGGGCCACCATCACGTTAAGCGGCCAGTCGAAGGCATCCGGCGGCATGAACATGTGGCTCAGCCAATCCGCCAGGTCAGCGGGGTCGGCATTGGTGGCCATCGTCGAGGTGGGCAACGGCAGCACGCCGTCGCTGACCACCAGCGCGTCGATCTCGCCCACCTGCACCGCGTACCGGGACGGAACGAGGTCGATGGGTTTGACGTTGCTGTCATGCAAGGTGTTGTCTGTGGAAAGCATAGCGAAATCTCCTGAATGAGGGCCGGACTAACCGGCGTGGATGTGCCAGGCGACTGGCGGCAAATTGCCGTGCGACGCCAGGGGCATCAGGCGCGAAGAAAGGCGAGCAGGTCGGCGTTGACGCGGTCTTGCATCGTGGCGGTGAGGCCGTGCGGTGCGCCGGGGTAATAGATCTCCTTGGCGTGCTTGACCAGCCGCGCCGCCTTCTTCGCCGAATCGTGTACCGGCACGATCTGATCGTCTTCGCCGTGCATGAACAGCGTCGGCACGTCGATCTTTTTCAGGTCTTCCGTGAAGTCGGTTTCCGAGAAGGCCTTGACGCATTCGTAGGCGTTCTTCTGGCCGCTTTGCATGCTCCACAACCAGAACTGGTCCAGCAGCCCTTGCGAGACCGTGGCGCCGTCTCGGTTAGCGCCGTAGAACGGGATGGCCAGTGCCTTGTAGAACTGCGAGCGGTCGCCCGCCACGCCGTCGCGGATGCCGTCGAAGACCTCAAGCGGCAGCCCTTCGGGGTTGGCGGCAGACTTGAGCATCACGGGTGGCACGGCGCCGATGAGCACGGCCCGGGCCACGCGGCGGGTACCGTGGCGGCCGATGTAGCGCACCACTTCGCCGCCGCCGGTAGAGTGGCCGACCATCGTGATGTCTTTCAGATCAAGCGTTTCGATCAACTGCGCCAGGTCATCGGCATAGCCATTCATGTCGTTGCCGGACGAGGGCTGCGCCGAGCGGCCGTGGCCGCGGCGATCGTGCGCGATGACCCGAAAGCCATTGCGCGCCAGGAAGTGCATTTGCCCGTCCCAGGCATCCGCGTTGAGCGGCCAGCCGTGCGAGAAGGTGACGACCGGGCCGTCGCCCCAGTCCTTGAAGTAGATCTGCGTGCCGTCCTGAGTGGTGAAGGTATTGCGGGTCATGGGCGTGCTCCGGTTGGGGTGGGGAGGTATTGCGGGGCTGCTGCGCTTGCTGCGTGGAAAGTGAAGGCATCGTAGGTCTGCGTCCCTGGTGCGCGGTAGGTCCTCGCCGGGAAGCACGCTGTTGTGCGGCGCGCACCAATTCGCCGCGCGGCGCAGCGGTGCGCCGCGTGCGAGCTTGCGAGAATGGGCACAGGCACAGGCACGGGCATTGGGAATGCAGCAGCGGATTGGTGTCGTCCAGGCAACACCATGCGTCGTGTCGCGGCCCTACCGCCCCGCAAGCGATCCCTCTAGCATTTATCCCGAGGGTCGCAAGACGCGCGACGTTCGAAGGCGCGGCTCACCGCGCGTTGATTGGGCGCCAGATGGCGCAAGGCCGACACCATGCATCTGGGAAAATCCTATCGCTTGAGCGAATTCGTGATCTGGACGCGCAGGAGCCTCTATGGCCTGTTGGCGCTAGGCCTCGCGCCCGTGCTGCTGTACCAGGTCGCCGGCCTGAAATGGCTGACGCTGCCGCTGTCGGTGGTGTCGCTGCTGGGTACGGCCACCACCTTCGTGGTCGGCTTCAAGAATGTGCAGACCTACGCGCGCACGGTCGAAGCGCAGAAGATCTGGATGAGCATCGTCAGCGCCAGCCGCTACTGGGGGGTGATCAGCCATACCTACGTGAGCGATCCGGGCCAGATCGCGGGCCTGGTGAACCGGCATCTGGCCTGGTTGACGGCGCTGCGCTATCAATTGCGCGAGGCCCGCGTCTGGGAAAGCGCGGGTAGCCGGCCCAACGCGGAATACCAGAGACGGTACGTGATCCCGGAACGTGTCGAATCGCTGGAGTCCGCACTGTCGCGGTATCTGCCGACACCGGAGATCGCGGCGTTGATGCCGGCCGACGGCAAGGCGGCGCAGCTGCTTGCCATGCAGGGCCGCGCGGTCAGGGGCCTGCTGGACGAGGGCGCCATCACCGCATCGGAGTATGCCGAACTCAACAGCCGCATCAGGGAACTGCTGGATCTGCAGGGGCAGGCCGAGCGCATCAAGAATTTTCCATACCCGCGCCAGTACGCCATCATCAATACCTTGTTCGTGCGTTCGTTCTGCGTGGCGCTGCCGTTCGGCCTGGCGGCCCAGTTCGATCAGATCGGACAGAGCGTCGGCGGATTCATGCATGGCCAGATGGTATGGCTGGCGGTGCCTTTCAGCGTGATCATCTCGTGGATCTACACCTCGCTTGAGCAGGTGGGCGAAAGCACGGAAAACCCCTTCGAAGGCAGTGCCAACGATGTGCCCATCAGCCGGCTGAGCACGATGGTCGAGCGGGACTTGAAGCAGATGCACGGCAGCGCCGACCTGCCGGGGCTATCCGCCAACGTGATCGTGCTGTAGTCCACGGGGTCCCGTGCGGCAGGATCCGATTGCGCGGCGCCGGCGCATCGTGCTTGTCGCCGCAGGGCGGCTGCGGCAAAATACTTTTCCTCCCGCGTCGCCTTGCTTGGCGTTGACCCCCTCCCTATGACTGACTCCGTGCTCCTCTTCGAGCGTCACCGTCCTCGCCTGTACGCGATCGCCTACCGCATGCTGGGTGCGGTGGCCGAGGCGGAAGACGTCGTGCAGGAAGCATGGCTGCGCTGGGACGGCACAGACCGCGCCGCGGTGCAGAACGCCGAAGCCTGGCTGGTCACCGCCACCACCCGCTTGTCCATCGACCGCCTGCGCGCGGCCAAGGCCGAACGCGAGAATTACGTGGGGGTCTGGCTGCCCGAGCCGATGCTGATGGCCGCGCCAGCCACGCCGGAACAGATCCATGAGCAAGCCGACGACGTGTCGGTGGCTTTTCTGTACATGCTGGAGCGCTTGTCGCCGGACGCCCGCGCGGCTTTCCTGATGCGGGAGGTCTTTGACGCCGACTATGAAGACATCGCGCAGACGCTGGATAAGACGCAGGCCGCGGTCCGTCAGCTTGTGCGCCGCGCCAAGCAGCAGTTGAGCCAGGGCACTCCCCGCCAGACCGTGCCGCGTGCGACGTTGCAACGCCTGTTGCTTGCTTTTGCCGACGCGATGCAGCGCAGCGATTTCCACGGCCTGCATGCGCTGCTGAGCGACGACGCCGAGCTTATCGGCGACGGCGGCGGCAAGGTGTCGAGCTTTGCCAGTCTGGTGGGCGGCAAACGCCTGGCGCAGCTGTTCTACGCCGGCAAGCGCCGCTACCGCGAAGGCCTACGCACTGAAGTCGTTCAGGTGAACGGCCAATGGACCCTGTTGCGTTTCATTGATGGCCACCTTGAATCGGTGCAGGCCTACGAAACGGATGGTGAGCGTCTGACGCGGGTCCTGGTGCAGCGCAATCCGGACAAGCTTGCGCGTATTTCGGCCGCGCTGGCGCAAGACTGATACCGGCGTCCTGCGCGGGCGTTGGTGCCTGCGGGGCAACATGGTGATCCCCTGCGCGGACCTACCGCAGCAACGCTGGTGCTCCTACGATGGGCTTTCCTTCACGCTGCCAAGGATTGGCCATGTCAAAGATCACGAAGTTCGCGTTGCCGCTTATCGCCGCGGGCGCGCTGTTTAGCCCGTTTGCCCACGCCGCCTCCGGTGCGGCGCCGGCCGACGCCATCGTCACGGAGCTGATGAGCAAGGACCTGCCGGACATCCCTGGCAAGGACGCGCTGATGATCGTCGTCGACTACCCGCCCGGCGCGGCCGATCCTGTCCACCGCCACGACGCCTATAGCTTCGTCTATGTGCTTGAAGGCAGCATCGTCATGCAGGTCAAGGGCGGCAAGGAAGTGACGCTGACCCCCGGCCAGACCTTCTACGAAGGCCCCCACGACGTCCACACCGTGGGTCGCAACGCCAGTCAGACGCAGCCCGCCAAGTTCCTGGTCGTTCTGATCAAGAAGGAGGGGGCTCCTGTGTTGACCCCCGTGAAATAAGGGACGAACCATTGCGGGGAATGCGGGGTTACCTCCCGGGCGATCCCTTATTTTGTCGGGCGATGTCACAAAATGACCCGCTGCGCCGTCTTAACGGTAGGATCAACCTACTTGCGACGCCGCCATCATGCCGACACCTCCCTCCGCTTCCCCGGCTGCTCCCCCGGCCACTGGCCCGGACTCCCTGGCCGACAGTTTCGCCACCAGCTATGCCGGCGTCATGGCGTTCATCGCCGTCGCGGTGGAAGGCAACTTCGCCAAGGCCGGCGACCGGCTGGGCATCGGCCGGTCGGCCGTCAGCCGCAGTGTGCAAAAGCTGGAAGACCAACTGGGCATCCGGCTGTTCGTACGTACTACGCGCAGCACCTCGTTGACCGCCGAGGGCCAACGCTTCTATGAAGAGTGCCATCCGGGCGTGGATCGGATCATCCGGGCCCTGGACGACATGCGGGACCTGCGCGAGGGGCCGCCATCGGGGCAACTGCGCGTGTGTTCCACGGTGGGTTTCGGACGCAAAGTCGTCGCGCCGCTGCTGCACGGGTTCCGCCAGGCCAATCCGAACATTTCGGTCGAGTTGTTGCTTGACGACGGGCCCACCGACTTCACCACGGATCGCGTCGACGTGTCGTTTCGCAACGGCCGCATGGAAGACAGCCGCGTGATCGCCAAGAAGGTGATTCCCATGCAGATGATGCTGTGCGCGTCGCCCGCCTATGCGGCCAGGCATGGCCTGCCGGGCAGCGTCGAAGAAATCCCTGACCATCAATGCGTGAACTTCCTGTTCGCGTCGGGGCGGGTCTACGAATGGGAGTTCAAGGTAGGCGGCCAGTTGCGCAAGGTGGCGCCGCCCGCCATGCTGACTTTCAACGATGCCGATCTGGTACTGCAATCGGTGCTGGACGGCCACGGCATCGCGCAAATGGCGGGCTACCAGGTCTGTGACCACTTGAGGGCGGGCACTTTGGTTGCCTGCTTGCCGCAATACGCGCCGGACGACCGCGGGCATTACCTGTGCTTCCTTAGCCGGGAACACCTGCCAGCGCGCGTGCGCGTTTTCATCGACTACATGACCGAAGGTATCCGTGCGCGGGACCTGCAGATATTGGAAAGCCTGTTGCCGAACGAGGCGTAAGACGCTATTGCGTCAAGGCGACGACGCTGTTGATTCCGTCCTGGGCCATCTTGGAATACGGGCACAGCCGTTCCGTGTTGCGCACCAGTTCCTCGGCGACGGCGCGGGCCACGCCAGGCAGATGGATGTTGATGTTTGCGGTCAGCGTATACAGCCCATCGACGGGATCGCGGCCGAACGAAACGGTGGCCGTCACGGAAGCATCCGGAATGGCCAGGCCCGCCCGCTCGGCCAGCATGCTCAGCGCGCCGTGAAAGCACGCCGCGTAGCCGGCGGCGAACAACTGCTCGGGATTGGTGCCCCCGCCCGTGCCGCCCATTTCGGGCGGCAAGCGCAGTTCCACCAGCAGCTCGCCGTCATCCGAAATGGCGATGCCGGAGGCGCGGCCGTGTGCGGCCTCTCCGCCGCGCACCGTCACACTGGTGGTGTACAGGGGATGGAAATCCGCGCCCCGGTACTTGTCCAGGAGACTTTGGGGAGGAGGCCGCAGTTTGCGCATAAGGTCCTCGTGGTTGCCGCTACTTTCGTACGCCCGAACGGCTGAACCAGGTGTCGAAGTCGATCTTGCCCAGCCACGGACCCGCTCCCGGAACCAGTGTTTCGTCGTTGAGCAGCGCACCGAAATAGCGTGCGCCTATGTCGGCCCGCACGGTGCGTTTATCGCCGATTCGATCCATGTAGCGCTGTGCCAGTTCAGCCAGGCGAACCCGGTCGGGACCGGCGATTTCGACGATGCCGTTCACCGGCGCCGCCAGGGTGGCATCGGCCATGGCCTGGGCTACATCGTCCGACGCGATCGGCTGGACGAAGGCGGGGGACAGCAGCACCTCGTCGCCCTGGGTGCCCGATTGCACGATGCCGCCCAGAAACTCGAAGAACTGCGTGCTGTGGACGATGGTGTAGGGGATGCCGCCTTTGACAATCAGCGCTTCCTGGGCGATCTTGCCGCGGAAGTATCCGCTTTCAGCCAGGCGGTGCGTACCGACGACCGACAGCGCGACGTGGTGGCGCACGCCAGCCCTGGCTTCGGCGGCCAGCAGGTTGCGGCCTGAAACCTGGAAGAACTCCAGCACGGCCCTGTCTTCGAACGAGGGCGAGTTGGCGACGTCCACCACGGTGTGCACGCCAGCGAGCGCTTCATCCAGGCCTTCGCCAGTGATCGTATTGACGCCGGTGGCCGGCGACGCGGCGATGGCTTCGTGGCCGCGCTCAGTGAGCAGCTTGACGAGTTTGGAGCCGATCAGGCCCGTCCCGCCGATTACCAGGATTTTCATGATGCGTCCTTAGTTGAATTGGGCTTTGTCCAGGCCATACGCCTTGTCGGCCGAGCCAGGCACGGTCTGGAATCCCACGTTCAGGCGATTCCACCCATTGATCGCCATGACGGCGAAGCTCAGGTCCGAGATTTCCTTTTCGGACAATTGGGTCCGGACGCGCTCATAGATTTCATCGGGCACGCCATGCGCGCCCAGGGTGGTCAGCGCCTCGGTCCAGGCCAGGCAGGCGCGCTCGCGCGGCGAGAACTCGGTGGATTCGCGCCAGATTGCAACATGGTGCAGGCGCAGCTCGCGTTCACCGTGGATTTTGGCCTGCTTCACATGCATGTCCAGGCAGAAGCCGCAGCCGTTGATCTGCGAGGCGCGGATCTCGATCAGATCCAGGATGGACTGCTCGATCGTCCCGGACTTCAAGAGCATGCCGAATTCGACGAATTTCTTGAACAGTTCGGGCGATAGCGCGAAAGCGTTTAGACGTTGACTCATGGTGACTCCCTGGGTGGATTTGCGTGTCCCGGCCCTGTTGGGCGGGTGTGGCGTGTGTTTGAACAACGCCCAAATCGTAGGTCCGCAAGGAAATCGGCAGTAGGCCCGGCCAAGGGACCATGATGTTGCCTCAATAGCAACAATCATCCGGGGACGCACCGCCGCGTAGCCCGGGGAGGCTGCCGCCCCCCCCCGCCCCGTTTAGCGCGTGGGGGGGCGGGCACATTTTTAATGCGCCACCCTCACCAACACCCGG
>NZ_JBYOKH010000053.1:0-47510 GCF_057799415.1 Achromobacter sp. 18P8.1.1
CCGCCGCCGCGCGGCCTTGCTCGCGAACCTCGCCCACCGTCATGTGCCATTTGCCGCCATAGCCCGGCTCGCGCCGGACATCGAAACCCGATTCCTGCAAGGCTTGCCGCAGCGCGCCGGTGCAGGCCCAAGTCGCCACTGTCGCCCCCGGCGCCGCAAGACCGGCCAACGTACGCAACAGCGGTTCAGCCCAGATATCCGGATTGCGGTCAGGGGCAAACCCGTCCAGGAAAAAGGCATCGACCCGTGCGCTCAAGCGCGGCGCCAGCACCTGTGCCCGCCCAAAACAAAGCGTCAACGTGACGGCGCCGTTCTCGAATTCCAGACGATGCAGCCCCGGCAGCAACACGGGCCACTGTGCGGCCAGGCGCTGCGCCAGCATCGCAAACGGCTCCGGTGCGTAGCGCACCAACAAGGCGGACAGATCTTCTTGCGTGAATGGATGGGCTTCCATCGAGATCACGTGCAGCGTGGCGGACCGTTGCGGATCATCGCGCCACGCCTTCCAGAGCGCCAGGAAATTCAGCCCCAGGCCGAAACCCGTCTCGCATACGGTGAACCCCTTGCGGCCCCGCCAGCGGCCGGGCAGCCCGTTGCCGCGCAAAAACACGTGCTCCGCCTGCCCCAACGCACCCGATGGCGAGTGATAGACATCGCCATACACGGGGCTATACAGCTTGCCGTCAGCGTCGATATCGACCACTGCGGGCGTCAAGGGAACATAGGGCGCAGACATGGGATCCCGGGAAAACAATCAAGGTTGAGACAACGGCGAATTATCGAGCGTCTGGCGCGCAGGCGTTGGATGGACACCACGCCGACGCCCGTGTTTCAGGCCTTTGCCTCAGATTTGACGCATACATGGGCTTACACTGGTTTACATGGATACCTATGATCAGCCCCGTTCGCAGGCTTCGCCCATAGACCTGTGCGCCGCCATCGACGCGGCCGTCACTGCGGCTCATGGCGGTGCGGCCATCCTGCAATCCTACGCGCATCACCGCGCCGATCTCGTGATCGACCGCAAGGCGCGCAATGATCTCGTCTCCCAGGCGGACCGCGAGGCAGAGGCCGTCATTATCCAGGAGCTGCAGACCCGCACGCCCAAGTTCGGCATCGTGGCCGAAGAGACCGGCGGCAAGCCCAAGGGCATCGCCACGTGGTACATCGATCCGCTCGACGGCACCACCAATTTCCTGCATGACATCCCGCACTACGCCGTGTCGATCGCGTTGATCGCCCACGCAGGCACCGCGGTATCAGCCACCGAAACCCTGGCGGAAGACACGCCCGTGATCGGCGTGGTGTACGACCCCAACCGCGAAGAGCTGTTCACCGCGGTGTATGGCATCGGCGCCTGGCTCAACGGCCGCCGCATCAAATGTTCGCGCACGCAGACGATCGAAGACTCCGTGCTGGCCACGGGCTTCCCGTTCCGGGACTTCTCTTTCGCCGGGCAATACATGCCCATGCTGGACGACGCCATCAAGCGCGCTCGCGGCGTGCGCCGCATGGGCGCAGCGGCGCTGGACCTGGCATGGACGGCTTGCGGCCGCTACGACGGCTATTGGGAAATGGGCCTGGCGCCCTGGGACGTGGCCGCCGGCACGCTGATCCTGCGCGAAGCGGGCGGCACCTGCACAGACATGCACAAGCTGGACCCCTGGCCGATCGGCGGACGCGTCGTGGCGGGCAACCCCGCCATCGAACGCGCCCTGCATGACATGATCGCGCCCCACCTCGCCAAGCCCGGCTGAAGCCGGGCTTCAGGCCGTCGCTTTGCCCGCGGGCGCGGCGGCCGGCGCATCGGGCCGCAGCTCGCGGCGCAGAATCTTGCCCACATTGCTCTTGGGCAGTTCATCGCGGAATTCCACGAAGCGCGGGCGCTTGTAGCCCGTCAGCTTTTCGCGGCACCAGTCCTGCACCTGGGCCTCGGTCAACGACGGATCGCTCTTGACCACGAACACCTTCACGGCTTCGCCCGAGTGCTCGTCCGGCACGCCGATCGCCGCGCATTCCAGCACGCCCGGCAGTTGCGCCACCACGGCCTCGACCTCGTTCGGATAGACCTTGAAGCCGGACACCGCGATCATGTCCTTCTTGCGGTCCACGATGCGCGTGTAGCCCTGCTCGTCCATGATGCCGATATCACCCGTGCGGAAGAATCCGTCGGCCGTCATGGACTGCCGCGTTTCCTCGGGCTTCTGCCAGTACCCCAGCATGACTTGCGGCCCGCGAATGCCCACTTCCCCGCGTTCGCCCAGCGGCACTTCGTGGCCGGCGTCATCGAGGATGGCCACGTCGGTGGACGGCAACGGCAAGCCGATGGAACCCGAATAGGCCGTGGCGTTGGTCGGGTTCACCGTCGCCACCGGCGAGGTCTCGGACAAGCCATAACCTTCGATCAGCGGCCTGCCGGTGATCTTCAGCCAGCGTTCGGCCACCGATTGCTGCACGGCCATGCCACCACCCAGCGTCAAGCGCAACGCCGAAAAATCCAGCTTCGCGAAATCCGGGTTGTGCGCCAACGCGTTGAACAGCGTATTGACGCCGGGGAACAGATTCACCGGCACCTTGCGCCACGCATTGATCAGCGACGGCTGGTCGCGCGGATTGATGATGAGCACGTTGCGCATGCCCGCGTGCAGGCCATACAGGCCGCACACCGTCATGGCGAACACGTGATAGAGCGGCAGCGCGCTGATGATGGTCAGCTGGCTATTCGCCAGGTCATGCACGACGGGCTGCGCCACGGCTTCCGTCTGCAGCACGTTGGCCGTCAGGTTGCGATGCGACAGCATGGCGCCCTTGGGCACGCCGGTGGTGCCACCGGTGTATTGCAGCACCGCCACGTCGTCCATCGTCAGCACGGGCGGCGTGAACGGCAGGCCCGCGCCGTCGTCCAGCACCTTGGGCAGCATGCGCGCGCCGTCGATCCGCCAGGCCGGCACGATCTTCTTGATATGGCGCGCGGCGAAGTTGACGATCGGCGCCTTCAGGCCGCCCAGCAGGTCGCCCGGCCCGGTCACGACCACGTGCTTGAGCTGCGCACGGTTCTTCACGGCCTGCAACGTGTGCGCGAAGTTTTCCAGGATCAGGATGACGGACGCGCCGCTGTCCTGCAACTGGCGTTCAAGTTCGTCGGCCGTGTAGAGCGGGTTGACGTTCACCACGACGAGCCCGGCGCGCAGCGTGCCCAGCATGCCGACCAGATATGCCGGCACGTTCGGCATCATCAGCGCAACGCGGGCGCCCTTGGGCAGCCCCAGGCTTTGCAGCCAACCGGAGAACGCGCGCGCATGCCGGTCCAGTTGCGCATAGGTGATGTCGCTGCCCATCGCCGTGCAGGCGATGCGCGAAGCGTATTGCTTGCAGGCCCGGTCCAGCAGGTCGGCCAGTGAGGAATAACCCTCAGTGGAGATCTCTGCCGGAACCCCCTGCGGGTAATGGGCAAGCCACGGACGCGTCATGGTAGTTGTCTCCATTAAATAGATTTTTGATTGATGATAACCTTGTTGCGTTCCCTTATTCCGCCTGACTTCCCCCATGAAACTGCTCGAACCTATCGTCGCCTGGCATCACGATATCTCCAAGATCCGCCGCGACATCCACGCGCATCCTGAATTGGCCTTCGAAGAATTCCGCACCGCCGACGTGGTGGCGGCCAAGCTCGAAGAATGGGGCATCGAAGTCGACCGCGGCCTGGGTGGCACGGGCGTCGTCGGCATCATCCGCGGCAACCAGCCCGGCGACCGCGCCGTGGGCCTGCGCGCCGACATGGATGCGCTGCCCATGCAAGAGGTCAACACCTTTGCCCACGCCAGCAAGAACGAAGGCAAGATGCACGCGTGCGGCCATGACGGCCACACCGCCATGCTGCTGGCCGCGGCGCAATACCTGTCGCAGCACCGCGATTACGCGGGCATCGTGTACGTGATCTTCCAGCCCGCCGAAGAAGGCGGCGGCGGCGCCAAGCGCATGATCGACGACGGCCTGTTCAAGCGTTTCCCGATGGAAGCGGTGTTCGGCATGCACAACTGGCCCGGCATGAAGCCCGGCCAGTTCGGCCTGACGCCCGGCCCCATCATGGCCTCCAGCAACGAATTCTCGATCGTGGTCAAGGGCAAGGGCACGCACGCCGGCATGCCCAACCTGGGCATCGATCCGGTCATGGCCGCGGTGCAACTGGCGCAGTCGCTGCAGACCATCATCACGCGCAACCGCAACCCGCTGGACGCGGCGGTGCTCAGCATCACGCAGATCCATGCCGGCAGCGCCGACAACGTCGTGCCGAACCACGCCGAATTGCGCGGCACGGTGCGCACCTTCACGCTGGACGTGCTGGACCTGATCGAACGCCGTATGGAAGAGATCACGCGCCACACCTGCGCGGCCATGGACTGCGAAGTGGAATTCACGTTCCAGCGCAACTACCCGCCCACGATCAACCACGCCGAAGAAGCTGCGTTCTGTGCCGACGTGCTGCGCGACATCGTCGGCGAGGCCAACGTCAACGACCACGTGCAACCCACGATGGGCGCGGAAGACTTCGCCTTCATGCTGCAGGAACTGCCGGGCTGCTACGTCTGGATCGGCAACGGCACGGGCGACCACCGCGACAGCGGCCACGGCCTGGGCCCCTGCATGCTGCACAACGGCAGCTATGACTTCAACGACGAACTGCTGCCCCTGGGCGGCACGTACTGGGTTCAACTGGCCCTGAAGCGTCTGGCCAAGGCCTGACCCTACCCGCCGTCCGCCGCCCCGACCGCCAGGCACATTGCCAAAAAGCGGCCGGTGGCGCGGGCGGCGGCGTCCGCATGCGGCACCAGGATGCTGAGCGTGCGGGTCAGCGGCTTGGGCAACAGGCGCAATGCCGCCAATGCCCCGTCCTCATGCCGCATCGACATGACGGACACGAACCCCACCCCCAGCCCCGCGCGCACCGCCTGCTTCACGCCTTCGACGCCGGCCAGCTCCAACCCCACCGACGGCGCCAGCCCCGCATCCGCGAACGCGCGCTCGACCAGCCGCCGTACGCCCGAGCCGGGTTCGCGCATCACAAGCGGCGACGCGGCCAGATCGCGCAACGTCACCGCGCCCTTGCCCGCCAGCGCGTGATCGGCCCGCACGATCGCCACGACTTCGTCCTGCCGCCAGGCATGCACCGCAGTATCCGCCGGCAAGCCGGTGGGCACATCGCCTTCAATAAAAGCCAGGTCCAGCGCGGGCAAGCGTTCGACGATTTCCCGCGTGTTGCCGTCGGACAGGTGCAGGCTGACCGCGGGAAAGGCGTGGCGGAAATCCGCCACCAGGCGCGGCAATAGATAGCTGGCGGGGGTGGTGCTGGCGCCCAGGCGCAGCGCGCCGGTTTCCAGCCCGCGCCACGTTTCGCGCACGGCCTGCGCCTGGCGATACACCTGGCGCAACTGCCGGGCCTGCTCGGCCAGGCGTTCGCCGGCTTCCGTCAGCGCGATGCCGTGCCCGCTGCGGCGGTACAGCGGTTCGCCGAACCATTCCTGCAGCATGCGCAGCTGGCCCGAGACCGCGGGTTGGGACAAATGCAGCACCTGGGCGGCGCGGCTGATGTTGCCGGTATCGGCCACACAAGCGAAGGTCAGCAACTGGTCCGGAGTCATGGCAGCCTAATTATCAGAATTTCTGATATTACATATTCAAAATAAAGATTTTTCAAATAGTAGGCCGGGATCTAATATTTCGTGAAGTTATTTAGATATGCCCAAAGGGCCAGTCATGAGCACCTCTTCCAGCACCACCGCCCCCCTTCCGGCCACTGCGGCCGCGACCGCAGCCGCAGCGGCTGCCGCAGCACCGGCTGCCGCAGCCACCACCACGCCGTGGCGGGACAAGCTCAACGGGGTGCTGTTCGTCGGCCTGATGGCGGGTGCAGTGATGCAGCTGGCCGACCTGCCCGCCATTCGCCAACTGGGTTTTTCCCCGCTGGTCGTGGGCATCGTCTGCGGCATGCTGTACGGCAACTTCCTGCGCGGCACGATGCCGGCCGATTGGGGCGTGGGCGTGAACTTCACCGCGCGGCGCCTCTTGCGCATCGCCGTGGCCTTTTATGGCTTGAACATCAGCATCCAGCAAATCGCGGCGGTGGGCCTGCCGGGGCTGGCCGTCTCGGTCGCCGTCGTGCTGGGCACCTTGCTGATCGGCACCGTCGTGGGGCAGCGCATGCTGGGCCTGGACCGCGACACGGCCATGCTGACGGCCGCCGGCAGCGCAATCTGCGGCGCTGCCGCCGTGCTGGCCTTCGAACCCACGCTGCGGGCCGCCCCGCACAAGAGCGCCGTCGCGGTCGCCACCGTGGTGCTGTTCGGCACCCTGTCCATGTTCCTGTACCCCATCCTGTACCACGCGGGCTGGCTTGATTTCGACACCCAGGCGCTTGGCATCTACATCGGCGGCACCATCCATGAGGTGGCGCAGGTCGTCGGCGCCGCCAGCAATATCGACCCCGCCACCACCGAAGTCGCCACCATCGTCAAGATGACCCGCGTGGCGCTCCTGGTGCCGGTGCTGCTGGTCCTGGGCATGTACTTGCGCAGTGCCGCCAGCCAGGCCGGCGGCCAGGCCAAGGGCGCCAAGCTGCCGATTCCCTGGTTCGCGGTCGGCTTCCTGGTGCTGGCCATCATCAACTCGCTCAATATCATCCCCCCCGACGCCATCGCCGCCGTCCGCCGCCTGGACGTCTTCGCCCTGACCATGGCCATGACGGCGCTCGGCATCGAAACCCGCTTCGCCCAGATCAAGAAAGCCGGCCCCCGCGTGATGGCGCTGGGTCTGATCCTGTACGCCTGGCTGTTGGTTGGCGGCTACGGTATCGTGAAGTTGGCGACCTGATCGCCGGGCCGCCGCGGCAAAGCGCCGCGGCGGCCCTTGCCGCACACGCCGCGGTCTCGTTTTTCCTGCATAATCGGCTGGTTCCCTTGCTTTGGAGTCGGCCGCATGACCTCCAGCACCAAAACCCCGTTTACGACTCTGCCTGCCAATCGCGACCCGGTATTGCGCGTCATGCCGATGCCCGCTGACGCGAATATCCACGGGGACGTCTTCGGCGGCTGGATCATGGCCCAGGTCGACATCGCCGGGTCGATCCCCGCCGCGCGCCGCGCCGCCGGCCGCGTGGCCACCGTCGCGGTCAATGCCTTCCAGTTCAAAGAGCCCGTGTTCGTGGGCGACCTCCTCAGCTTTTACGCATCCATCGCCAAGACCGGCACGACGTCGGTCACGGTGTCGGTCGAGGTCTATGCCGAACGCCAGCGCCTGGACGCCGAAGTCGTCAAGGTCACCGAGGCCACGCTCACCTACGTCGCCACCGACGAAGCGCGGCGCAGCCGCCCCCTACCCACTCTTTGAGCCGTAACGCATGACGCAGTCCGCCGCCGCGCAGAAACCGCCCGCGACGCCCCGCCGCCTCGACCCGGAAGACGCCCAGACCGCCTTGGCCGAAGTGCAGGAACGCCTGCGCCGCCAGCAATTGGTTGCCGACCTGGTGCATCGCCAGGAAGAAGGCGACGCCAAGGCCACGCTGGTCGAAGATCTGGTGCACCGCCAGCACGAGGCTGAACTCAAGACGCTGCTGGACGGCCTGCACCCGGCAGACATCGCCTTCATCCTGGAATCGCTGCCCAAGGACGAACGCCAGGCCATCTGGAAGCTGGTCAGCCCCGAGCACGACGCGGACGTGCTGCTGGAAGTCGAAGACTGGGTGCGGGAATCGCTGATCGAAGCGATGGACCGCCAGGACCTGGTTGCCGCCACCGGCAACATGGACGCCGACGAACTGGCCGACCTGGCGCCCGACCTGCCGCCCGACGTGGTGGCCGAAGTGCAGAAGGGCCTGACCGAAGAAGAACGCGCGCAGTTGCTGGAAGCCATGGGCTATCCGGAAGACAGCGTGGGCGCGATCATGGACTTCGAAATGGTCCGGGTGCGCGAGGACGTCACGCTGGAAGTGGTGTTGCGCTACCTGCGCCGCCTGCACGAGCTGCCCGACCACACCGACCAGATCTTCGTAGTGGACCGCCAGGACAAGCTGCAGGGCATCCTGCCCTTGTCGCGCCTGTTGGTCAGCGAGCCCGAAACCGAAGTGCGCGCCGTCATGAATGCGGATTTCCTGGCGCTGAACCCGCTGGATTCCGACGCCGACGCCGCCGGCGCATTCGAACGCTATGACCTCGTGTCCGCCCCCGTGATGGACGACCAGGGCCGCCTGATCGGCCGCGTCACCATCGCCGACGTCGTGGACGTGATGCGCGAAGACTCGCAGGAACAGGCGCTGTCACGCGCCGGTCTGCAAGAAGAAGACATCTTCGCGCCCGTCAGCACCGCCTTGCGCAACCGCGCGCCCTGGCTGCTGCTCAACCTCTGTACCGCGGCCACTGCCTCATTCGTGGCCTCCCAGTTCGAAGGCACCGTCAGCCAGATCGTCATCCTGGCGTTCCTGATGTCCATCGTGGCCGGCATCGGCGGCAATTCGGGCAACCAGACCATGACGCTCATCATCCGGGCGCTGGCCATGGGCCGGATCACCGGGCGCAACCTGTGGCAACTGGTCAAGCGCGAGCTGTTCGTGACCCTGCTGGTCGGGCTATGCGGCAGCCTGGTGGCCGCCCTCTTCGCTTGGGTGATCTCGCATTCGCTCTCGATTGCCGTGGTCATGATGGCCGCGATGGTCTGCAACATGCTGGTCGGCGCCTCGGTCGGCGTGCTGGTGCCGATGGTGCGTGCCCGCTTCGGCAAAGACCCCGCGATGGGGTCGTCGGTGCTGCTCACCTTCGCCACCGACTCGCTGGGCTTCTTCATCTTCCTGGGCCTGGCCACCTTCTTCCTGCTGTAGCCCCACTGCAACAACCACGCTTCGCCTGGTTTGCCTGCCCCGCTTGTGGGCGTGGGCAGGCCGGCGAACGTCGCCTCGTGACAGCGAAGTGACAGGGAAAACACCGCAGCTCCATGTAAAGTCATGAAACTGTCATCTTTTCCCTCGAATACCTGCAATGATCGCCAAACTCCGGGCGGCCCTCTTTTTCGTGCTGCTCTCGACTTTCGCCGCCACCGCCCAAGCCTGTGAAAACCTGCCCTCCTGGGCGCAGTCGGCCTGCAACCGCCTGGACCAGATCTGGACCGAGGGCGGCAACGACCTCTACGTGAGCGGCTACGCGTGGCACAACCGCGCGATGTACAGCCGCGAAAAGATCAACAGCTTCAACGAACTGGCCTGGGGCGGCGGCTACGGCCGCAGCATCTACGATGAAGACGGGGATTGGCAGGGCCTGTACGCCATGGCGTTCCTGGATTCGCACAGCAAGGTCGAACCCATCGCGGGCTACGGCTTTCTGAAGATCGGGCAGGTCAGCGAGAACTTCCGCCTGGGCGCGGGCTACACCGTCTTCCTGACCGCGCGCCACGACATCATGAGCTACGTGCCATTCCCGGGGATCCTGCCGCTGGTGGGCGCCGGCTACAAGGACGCCATGCTGTATGCGACCTACATTCCTGGGGCATCCGGCGCGGGCAACGTGTTGTTCGTCTTCGGCCGCTGGCACTTCTGACGCGCGCGGCCGCTGCCTAGAAGGCCTGGCCCAATTTCCGGACCAGGTCCCCCAGCCGCCAATCATCGATGCCGTGGGCGCGCAGCGCGCGCTCGGTTTCCACCACATAGTCCAGGCAAGGGCCGGATTGCCCCACGGCATTGCGCACGGAGGCCAGCAGGCGGTCATCGCTGATATCGGCCGCATACTCGTCGCAGGCGCGGTTCAGCAGGAAGACCAGACCCGGCACGGGAGCGGCGTCGGTATGGCAGGTCAGCCAGCGCGGGGTATAGGCGCCGGTCACCATCTCGCGGCGCCACAGCGCCTGGAACACCGTGGGCACATCGCTGGCCGCGATCTGGTAGGCCACGCCGCGGCAGCATCCGCCGCGATTCAGCCCGAACACCAGGCCGGGGTTGTCCGGCGACCCGCGGTGGTCGTGCGACCACAGGCAGAGCGACCGGTGATAACCGCGCACGGTCGCCAGGCGGCGTTCGCGCCACGCGAAACCGGGATGCCAGATCAGGGATCCATAGGCGAACACCCACAGATCGTCCACGCCGTTCCATCCGGCCAGCAGATCGTCCACCGACAGTGCTTGCCGCGTTTTTGCCAGACCGGCACAGCCGGCGGGTACTGCCAACGACATAGGGTCCTCTGATATCCCGATTCATTCCCTAGCAGGAATGAGCGATATCCTACGCCGAGGGCCGCGCAAAAGAATTGCGAGATGGGGCCTTCGCAACACGCCGAAAGAAATTTGCATCCGCCACGACCCGCGTGCGCGGAAAAAAATTGCGCGTCCGCTGCTAGACCGCGTCCAGGGGCAATTCCGTGGTGCTTTTGATGATTTCCATCGAGAAGCTGGCGCTGACGTCCAGCAGGTCGACCGCGCCGATCAGCCGGCGGTAGAAGCGGTCATAGGCGGCCATGTCCTCGACCACGACTTTCAGCAGGTAATCGATGTCGCCCGCCATGCGGTGGAACTCCACCACATTGGGCAGCGCCATGACGGCGTTGATCAGGCTCTGGGTCCATTTCTCGTTGTGCTGGCTGGTCTTGATCGACACGAAGACCGTCAGGTTCAGGCCCAGGGCGCGGGGGTCCAGCAGGATGGCATTGCGGGCGATGACGCCGTCATCCTTCAGCTTCTGGATACGGCGCCAGCACGGCGTGACCGACAGGTTCACCTGCTCGGCGATTTCGGCGACCGAACAGGTGGCGTCCTTCTGCAGCAACGCCAGTATCTTGATGTCGGTCTGGTCCATGGTTTCCTCAGCGCGGTGGGTGCCAATCTTGCCTGTTACGGCTGCCCGCGTCCAGCCACGCGCAGCACGCTGCCGGCCAAACCGCGCCTAGTAGGTGCCCGGGTAGCCGCCACCGTCGATCAGGATGCTTTGCGCGGTCATGTAGCCGGAATGCGCGGAACACAGATAGGCGCACAGCGCCCCGACCTCTTCCGGCTGCCCGTAACGGCCGGCCGGGTTCGCGCGCCCGCGCTCTTCCCAGAGCTGGTCGAACGTCTTGCCGGACTGCTCCAGCATGCCCTGGATATGCCTGACCTGCGCGTCGGTGGCGAACGCGCCCGGCAGCAGGTTGTTGATGGTGACGTTGTGCCGCACGGTCTGGCGCGCCAGGCCGCCCACAAAGCCGATCAGGCCCGACCGGGCGCCGTTGGACAAGCCCAGTTCGGCATGCGGGGCCTTCACGCTGCGCGACACGATGTTCACGATGCGGCCGAAGCGCCGCTCGATCATGCCGTCGACCACGCGCCGGATCATGTCGATCGGACCCAGCATCATGGCGTCCAGCGATGCGATCCAGTCCTCGCGCGTCCAGTCCCGGAAGTCGCCGGGCAAGGGGCCGTCGGCGTTGTTGATGAGGATGTCGGGGTGCGGGCAGGCGGCGATCGCCGCGTCCCGACCGTGCGGCTGGGTCAGGTCAGCCGACACCCAGCCCACGCCGTTGCCGGTTTCTCGGGAGATCTCGGCGGCGGCCTGCTCCAGCGTCTGCGGGTTGCGGGCCGCGATGGTCACCGCCACCCCCTCGCGCGCCAATTGCAGCGCGCAAGCCCGGCCCATGCCGCGGCTGCCGCCAAAGACCAATGCCGTTTTGCCGCTGATGCCCAGATCCATGCTGTCGCTCCCGTTGCGTGTCGCGCCACCGACCTGGGCCGCTGCGCCGAAGCGCACCAGTATAGGAGCGCCCGCCGCGCTTCGGAATGGAATTTTTTGCGGCGCTGCCGCTCAACCCCTCCTACGACACGGCAGCAGCGCCCCCTGGCGGGATCACCCCATCCACTGGCTGACCGGTGCCGCCGCGTCCTGCAAGGGCTGCGCGACCACATCGATCAACGCCGGGCCGTCATGCTCCATGGCGGCTTTGATCGCGGCATCCAGCTTGGACGGATCCTCCACGCGCCAGGCCTTCACGCCGTAGGCTTCGGCGATGCGGGCATGGTCGGTGCGGTTGAAGTCCACGCTGTAGTAGCGCTGGTCGTAGCCCGCTTTCTGGCTGGCCTTGATCCAGCCGTAGACCGAATTCGAAAACACGATCATCAGCAGCGGCGCCTTGTGGCGCACGATGGTTTCCAGTTCGCCCACCGTGAAGCCGAAGCTGCCGTCGCCCATCACCGACACGCACTTCGATTGCGGGCGGCCGACCCACGCCCCGAGCGCCGCCGACATCGAAAAGCCCAATGCGCCGTGCGCGCGGTTGGTAATGAAATGCCGGCCGGGGCGCGACACGTCGTAGTAGGCCGAGAAGTACGGGCAAGGCGTGCCGGGGTCCGCGCACACGACCGCGTCATCCGGCAGCAGGCGGTTCAGCGACTGCACGACGCGCTCGGGGCGAATCGGTGCATCCAGGCTGTTGGCCAACGGTTCCAGCTGCGCCAGGCGGGCGGCCTTGGCGCGGCCGGCCAGCACCGCGCCGTCCACGGCGTCGGAATTCCGGTGCGCCAGGCGGGCCTGCACCTCGGCGCCCAGCGCTTCCAGCGCCAGCTTGGCGTCGCCCACCAGGCCGACTTCGGTCAGGTAGTTGGCCCCGATCACCATAGGATCGATATCGATGTGCAGGATGGGCACGTCGCGGTTCGGAAAGCGCCAGTGCTCGGTCGACGTCGACCCGGCGCGGCAGCCCACGAACAGCACCACGTCGGCCGCGGCCACCACATCACGCGTGGCCATCACGCCACCATTGGAGCCCACCACGCCAGCGTTCAGCGGATGCGTGTCGGCCAGGCTGCCCTGCCCGCTGACCGTCACGCAAACCGCCGCCTTCAGCGTTTCGGCCAGCGTCTGCAAGGCATCGCTGGCGCCGGCGATGACCACACCGCCGCCGCAGATGATCACTGGGGCGCGGGCGCCAACCAGGCGCTGCGCGGCGCGTGCCACGTCCGCGGGGTCCGGCGCGAAGCGCATCGACGGGAACTGGCCGTGCTCGGGCTGCGCCCAGACATCGGACGCGTCCACTTGCTGCTTCATCACGTCATACGGAAAGCACAGGTGCGCCGCGCCGGGCTTGCCGGTAGTCATGGCGCGGAATGCCGCGCGCACCATGCCGGGAATCTGGTCGGCCCGATCGATCGTGCGGTTCCATTTCGTCAGCGGACGGTACAGCGCTTCCTGGTCCAGCTCCGTCAGCGGATACTTGCCGCGCGAGCCCACCGCCACGTCGGAGGTGATGCCCAGGACGGGAATCGACGACTCGTTGGCTTCAACGAGACCCGGCAGCAAATAGGTCGCGCCGCCGCCGCTAGGGCCTTCGCAAACGCCGACCTTACCGGTCACGCGGGCGTAGGCGTCGGCCATGTAGCCAGCGCTGCGCTCATCGCGCGTCAGGATGTGCTGCATGCCGTGGTCCAGGCGGTACAGCGCATCGTAGAACGGCAAGCTGGTGTCGCCGCACAGGCCAAATATATGTTTGACGCCGTTGTGCTGCAGCATCCGCACCATGGCTTCGGCGCCGGTCAGGTTTTCCATGTCATCTCCACGTGTTTCGTGGACGGAACCGGGCGGCGCACCGCCCGGCGGTCCGCCACTCAGTTATCCAGATTGATGTTGCTGCTCTTGATGAACGCGCTCCAGCGGTCGTATTCCGACTTCACGTAGGCATCCAGCGCAGGGCCGTCGGATGCCACGATCTCGAAGCCCGCTTCCGTGACCTTCTTCTTGATTTCCGGGTCGGCCAGCACCGCCTTGAAGTCCGCAGTCAGCTTCTTCACCGTGGCCTCGGGCGTGCCCTTAGGCGCGAACATGCCGCTCCACGAATAGGCGACAAAACCCGGGAACCCGGACTCGGCCACCGTCGGCACATTCGGCAGTTCTGGCAGGCGCTTTTCGCCCGCCACG
Source organism: Achromobacter sp. 18P8.1.1 (assembly GCF_057799415.1). NCBI lineage: Bacteria > Pseudomonadati > Pseudomonadota > Betaproteobacteria > Burkholderiales > Alcaligenaceae > Achromobacter > Achromobacter sp. 18P8.1.1. The sequence goes on from NZ_JBYOKH010000053.1 coordinate 13,910, forward strand.
GCCAGCGGCTTGATCTTGCCGGCCTGGATCTGGCCGCGCAGCGCCGCAAAGCTCAGCCACGTCATGTTGGCCTGCCCGCCCACCACCGCCTGGATGGCCGGCCCGCCGCCGCCATACGGTACGTGCAGCAGCTCCACTTTCGACAGCCGCTTGAGTTCTTCGGGTGCCAGGTGGTTCAGCGAACCGACGCCTGTCGACGCATAGTTGAATTTGTTCGGCGACTCTTTGGCGGCGGCCGCCAGGAAGGCTTTCAGGTTATCCCCAGGCACGCCTGGGTTCGCGCCGATCACCAGCGGAAAGCGCACGGTCTGCGAGATCGCCACGAAATCCTTGAACGTGTCGTACGGCAGCTTGGACTTCACGGCAGGATTGATGCCGTGGTTGTCGAAGCTGACCAGCAGCGTATTGCCATCCGGTTCGGCGCGGGCCACAAAGGCCGTCGCGATCTGGCTGGCCGCGCCCGGGCGGTTTTCCACCACTACCGCGCGTCCGCCCAATTGCTGCGACAGGCGCGGCTGCAGGATGCGCGCCAGGATGTCCGTGCTGCCGCCCGGCGGATACGGCACCACCAGGATCAGTGGCCGTTCTTCGGCTGCGGCCGGCGCGGCGATCATGGCGCCCCCGGCCGCGGCTGTCGCGCATAGCGCCGCGAGTACCCGCTTCATCGTGTGAGTCATTTTTTTTCCCCTGCTGTCATGGTGTTGGCCGGCGCTGCCGTGGCGGGTTCGGCCTGGTCCCGCATGTAAATCGTTGAAAAACCCGTGCGTATCACGTCCGTGATCTGATCCAGCCGGCGTCCGATATGCGTGTTCATCAAGCCCGGCAAGGCGTCCATGTCGCGTTGCTCCAGCGCCTGCACGATGCGCAGGTGCTCGCCCTGGGTATGGCTGCGCCGGCCCTGCTGCATGTCGATCCAGCGCACAAAATGGATGCGGGCATTGACGCTTTCCAGCGCGCGCACAAATTCTTCGTTGCGCGACAGGCGGGCCAGTTGCAGGTGGAAGGCTTCATCCAGTTCCAGCAGGCGCGTCGCGTCGCTGTCTTCCGGCACGTCCCGGGAACGCTCGACGAATTGCCGCAACCCGGCCAGTTCTTCGTCGCTGGCGCGCTCGCAGGCGGCGCGCACGATGCCGGCCTCCAGTACCGCGCGGTATTCGTACAGGCTGTGGATCTGCTTGGCGTCCAGCAAGCGGGCGATAAAGCCCCGGTTGACCGAGCGAGTCAGAAAGCCCTCGACCATCAACTGGTTCAGCACCTCGCGCAGCGGCGTGCGACTGACATTCAGGCGCCGCGCCAGCTCGACTTCATTGATGCGTTCGCCCGGCTTGAAATCAAAGCGCACCGCCATCGCCTTGACGGCGCCATACAGCTCGGCCTGGCCGGCGGAAGTGCGGGCGGCGGGTCGGATGGCGGAAGGGGTTTGCGGCATACCGGGTCGAAAACGGGAAGGTTTCCAGGGGAATGAAGTGCATACTAAAGTGCATACACTTTGGCCGACAACCCGGGTTTGCCCGGACGCGGGCAGGCGAACGCCCGCCGCCAACGCGGCGAACGTCAAGCAGAACCGGAAATGAAAACGGGCCCGACGGGCCCGTACGAATGCTGGCGAAACGAAGGAATTACAGGCCGGTATCCAGCGTGTAGTGCGCGCCGTCGCGGTTTTCCAGCGTCAGCGTGGTCAGCGTGGGGGTCGCGGCTGCGGCATCCTGCTGCACGTGGATACGCAGATTGGCCAACGGCACATCCCAGCCGCCGGTAGCGGCTTCGGCGCTGACGTCCGCCACCAGCGCCAGCCGTTCGGCCACCGCCCGTGCATCCGCCGCGCGGGCGTCGATGCGCAGCAGGCTACGCGCGCCGTTGGGGTGCGCCATCAATTCAGGCGACCAGACGCACTCGGGCGTCAGATGGCGGCAAAAATACATGCGGATGCCGGGCAAGGGCTGCTCGGCAAAACGCACGGTGTGAAAACGCGCCTGCACTTCCTGGCCGTCCAGCATCGCGGGACGGGTCAGCTCCTGCACGGGATTCACGGCAAAACCCGCCGCCTTCAGCCGCTCGTACGTGGCCTCGGCATCATAGGTGCGGAACACCAGCGCCTCCAGCCCGAACGGCGAATCGGCGATTTCACGGCGCACCGGCGGCGCCCCCGCCGGCCAGCCCAGCAGTTCGACATACGTGCTTTCCAGCACGATCAACCGATTGCACGACCCCAGGTTATGCACCGCCTTGTCGCTCAGGTGAAAGCCCTGACGCTCGAAGTGCGGCGCCAGCGCATCCAGCCGGTCGCGCACCATGACGACGGCATGGTCGAATTCGGTACGGCCGACGGAATGCAGCATGGCGTGTTATCCCTGGATCAGACGAGCTTGCCGTGGCACTGCTTGTACTTCTTGCCGCTGCCGCACGGGCACGGGTCATTGCGGCCGACCTTCGGCAACGCGTTGCGCACCGGCTGTGCACCATCGTCCGATTCCGACTGGGCCAGGGCTTCGTCGTAGTCCGAGTGATGGTATTGCACGTTCTGCACATGCGGCTGGGCGGCTTCGGCTTCGGCCTGTTCGACCTGTTCCGACGACTGCACGCGCACCGTCATCAGCACGCGGACGACGTCGTCGCGGATGCGGTCCAGCATGCCCGAGAACAGTTCGAAGGCTTCGCGCTTGTATTCCTGCTTGGGATTCTTCTGCGCATAGCCGCGCAGATGGATGCCCTGACGCAGGTAATCCAGCGCCGACAGGTGTTCGCGCCAGTGCGTGTCGATCGCTTGCAGCATGATCGAACGCTCGAACTGCGACCACGATTCCGTCCCCACCTGATCGACCTTGGCTTGGTAGGCGTCGCGGGCAGCAGCCAGCACGCGCTCGCGCAGGTCTTCGTCGGTCAGGCTGGTTTCTTTCTCCAGCATCTCGGTCAGCGGCAGATGCAGCTGCCAGTCGGCTTCCAGCGCCTTCTGCAGCGCCGGCACGTCCCACTGCTCTTCCACCGATTCCGGCGGCACGTACGTGTTGAACAGATCGGTCACGGCGGCGTCACGCAGGTTCTGCACGGTGGCGCCCACGCTGGCGGCTTCCAGCACGTCATTGCGCTGGGAATACAGCACCTTGCGCTGGTCGTTGGCCACGTCGTCGTATTCCAGCAATTGCTTGCGGATGTCGAAGTTGCGGCCTTCCACCTTGCGCTGCGCGGTTTCGATCGAACGCGTCACCATGCCCGCCTCGATGGGCTCGCCTTCCGGCAGCTTCAGGCGTTCCATGATGGCGCGCACGCGGTCGCCCGCGAAAATGCGCATCAGCGAATCTTCCAGCGACAGGTAGAAACGGGACGAGCCCGGATCGCCCTGGCGGCCGGCACGGCCACGCAGCTGGTTGTCGATACGGCGCGATTCGTGGCGCTCGGTGCCGATGATGCGCAGGCCGCCGGCGGCCTTGACCTGCTCGTTCAGCGGCTTCCACTCGGCACGCACCTTTTCGATGCGCGCGGCCTTTTCGGCTTCCGACAGCGATTCGTCGGCGCGGATCAGGTCGACCTGCTTGTCGACGCTGCCGCCCAGCACGATGTCGGTGCCGCGGCCCGCCATGTTGGTGGCGATGGTGATGTGGCCCGGCTTGCCGGCTTCGGCAACGATCTCGGCTTCGCGGGCGTGCTGCTTGGCGTTCAGCACTTCGTGCGGCAGCTTGGCCTTCTTCAGGAGGCCCGAAAGCAGCTCGGAGTTTTCGATGCTGGTGGTGCCCACCAGCACGGGCTGGCCGCGCTCGTGGCAATCACGGATGTCTTCAAGGATCGCGTTGTACTTTTCCGGATCGGTCTTGAAGACCTGATCGTTCTGGTCCTTGCGGATCATGGGCTTGTTGGTCGGGATGATGACCGTTTCAAGCCCGTAGATTTCCTGGAATTCGTACGCTTCCGTATCGGCCGTACCGGTCATGCCGGACAGCTTTTCGTACATGCGGAAGTAGTTCTGGAACGTGATGGACGCCAGCGTCTGGTTCTCGTGCTGGATCTTCACGCCTTCCTTGGCCTCGACGGCCTGGTGCAGGCCATCGGACCAGCGGCGGCCCACCATCAGGCGGCCCGTGAATTCGTCGACGATCACCACCTCGCCGTCCTGCACGACGTACTGCTGGTCGCGGAAGAACAGGTTGTTGGCGCGCAGAGCCACCATCAGGTGGTGCATCAGCGCGATGTGGCGGGGGTCGTACAGCGACTCGCCTTCCGGCAGGATGCCCAGGCGGGCCAGGATGGCTTCGGCGTTTTCATGCCCGGCTTCGGACAGGTAGACCTGCTGGCTCTTTTCGTCGACCCAGTAGTCGCCTTCGGGTTCCGGCTCCTGCGGCTTGGGCTCGCTGGCCATGCGCTTGAGCAGCGGCGGCACCGCGTTCATGCGGATGTAGAGCTCGGTATGGTCTTCAGCCTGGCCGGAGATGATCAGCGGCGTGCGGGCTTCGTCGATCAGGATCGAGTCCACTTCGTCGACGATGGCGTAGAACAGCACGCGTTGGCGGCGGTCCTCAACACGGTATTCCATGTTGTCGCGCAGGTAATCGAAGCCGAATTCGTTATTGGTGCCGTACGTGATGTCGGCGGCGTAGGCGGCCTTCTTCTCGTCGTTGGGCTGCTGCGGCACCACCACACCCGTGGTCATGCCCAGGAAGTGGTACAGGCGCCCCATCCATTCAGCGTCGCGGCGGGCCAGGTAATCGTTCACCGTCACCACGTGCACGCCCTTGCCGGCGACCGCGTTCAGGTAGACGGGCAACGTGGCCATCAGCGTTTTGCCTTCCCCCGTGCGCATTTCGGCGATCTTGCCGCTGTGCAGCGCGATGCCGCCCAACAGCTGGGAGTCGAAGTGGCGCATACCGAACACCCGCTTGCCGGCTTCGCGCACAACGGCGAACGCTTCGGGCAGCAGGTCGTCCAGCGTGGTGCCCTGGGCGTATCGGGATCGGAATTCGTCAGTCTTGGCCGCCAGCTCCGCATCGGAAAGCGCGGAAATCTTGGGCTCCTGCCCATTGATCTGGGTTACCAGCTTGCGATACTGCTTAAGCAGCCGGTCGTTGCGGCTACCTATGAGTTTTTTGAGCAGAGAAACCATGCGTATGTCGGCCGCACGTGCCACGCCGCGCCTGCAAAGGGCCAGGGCAGCGTCACCCGTGACTTTGATGTTATTGGTTGAGCGGGGGTCCGCTGGGAAACGAACCAGTTTAACGCACCTGGAGCGTAATAGCCTGGATCTATGGCCAGGGTGCTGTCATTGTCCTGTTGGACCGGTCAGCGCGCCGCAGGTTCAGTCGCCGTCGCCTGCGCCACGGCAGGCGGGGCATGCTGCTGCGATCCCAGGAACAATCTGGGGTCCAGCGGCTGTCCGGCAAGGCGGACTTCAAAGTGCAGATGGGGGCCGGTCGATCGGCCCGAGCTGCCTACGCGCGCCACTTGCTGGCCGCGGTCAACCAATTGCCCCTGCTTGACCATCAAGGACGAAGCATGGGCGTAGCGGGTGATCAGGCCATCGCCGTGATCGATCTCAACCATATTGCCGAAACCCGGTTGAAACTTGGCTTCCAGCACCACCCCGCCCGAGGCCGCCAGGATAGGCGTGCCCGACGGCGCGGCGAAATCCAGCCCTTCGTGCATGGCCGTGCGCCCCGTAACCGGGTTACGGCGCCAGCCGTACGAAGAACTCAGATAGGGATAATCGGTGATCGGCATGGCGGTCGGCATGCGCGCCTGGTCCGCCGAGCGCTTGGTCAACGCCGCGTCCAGCAGTTTCAGGTTGTCCGACTGCTGCGCCAGCCGCGCCTGGATTTCATCCAGTTGGCGGCCCAGCGCTTCGGCCGAGGCCGCGCTGGGCGGCGGATGATCGGTGAACAGGTCGTCCATGACCTGGGTGGCTTCCGGCTGGGTCAGCGCTTCGGGCTGCGCCACGGCCAACTGCTTGGCCAGTTCCGGGTCGGTGTAGGCCACGCCTGCCACCTTGGCCACGCGCTGGCCCAATCCGTCGATGCTGACCAGCTTGGCCTGCAGCGCACCCACCTTGGCGGCCAGCAAGTTCATGTTTCCACGCAGGAAATCGGTGTCGCGCCCCGGCTGCCCGCCCAATGGCCAGCCCACGGTCTGGACGGTGGGCAGTATCGGAGTAAGGTATCGTTGTAGTGCGGCGCCGAAGATGGCTGCCGTGACGAGCGCGGCCCCGAGAAACAACGCCAACCGCGCGCCTCCCAGGGTGAAATGCCCGTCCCGCCCGTCGCGGGCGTGCATAATCACGATTTTCAAGGTTGCTTCCTAATTCTTTAAAGCCGGGATGAATAGACCTACTTCAACCCGTCAACGTTCCGGTTCCAGCCGGCGGAAAGAAAATACCGCACTGGGATGGCTGGGTCATGACATGCGGGGCGCCGGGGTACTGGCGACTGCCCGCAAGCACTTGCAAATTCAGTATGCGGTGGCGGCGGTTCTGCCCACCCCGCTGGGTGCTGTCTGCCAGGTGGGCAAACTGGAAAACCAGTGCCTGCACCTGGTGGTGCCCAGTGCTGCCCATGCCGCCAAGATGCGTCAATTGGCGCCGCGCATCGCGCGTACCTTGGCAGACCAAGGCTGGAACCTTAACGAAATTGCCGTGAAGGTACAAGCGGGGTTACCGAAGCCCGGTGCCCGTCAGCCGCGCCCTCCCAAAGAGGCGCAACCGCTTGGGGACAAGGCCCTGGGCGCGTTCGAGTCGCTGCACGACAGCCTGCGGCCCGGCCCGTTGGCCGACGCGGTCGCCAAGCTTTTAAGGCATCACAAGCGTAGCTGAATCAATACGGCCCTGTCCGGCGCCAGAGGCGCCCGGAAACGAAGCGAAACCAAGTTTTCGAGCGATTAGCCCGATGGTTTGCGACCGGATGGCGACTTTTGCTCAGGAGGATGGCAACCTGCGCCATCCTTAAGCGGGAACCTGATGGGATCCGGGGACAGGCCCCGGCATTCAGGTCCAGATGGGAAGCCTGGCGTCAGGCCAGCTTCCACTCGTGGCGAAACGCCTGCGGCGCCGCTGCCTGCGATTCATAGGTGACCAGTTCCCAGGCATCTTGCTGGGCCAGCAACGCACGGGCCAACTGGTTGTTCAGGCCGTGGCCCGATTTGCACGCCACATAGCGCGCCACCAGGGGCTTGCCCAACAGATACAGGTCGCCGATGGCGTCCAGGATCTTGTGCTTCACGAATTCGTCGTCGTAACGCAGTCCGTCGCTGTTCAGCACGCGGTATTCGTCCATGACGATGGCGTTGTCCAGGCTGCCGCCGCGCGCCAGACCCATCGAGCGCAGGGCTTCCACTTCGTTCACGAAACCGAAGGTGCGCGCACGGGCGATCTCGCGCACATACGAGTGCGTCGCGAAATCGATCTCGGCGAAATTGGCCGTGGAGTCGATGGCGGGGTGGCGGAAGTCGATCGAGAACGCCAGTGCGTAGCCTTCATGGGGCTCCAGCCGGGCCCATTTCTCGTTGCGGCCGTCGCCTTCGCGCACTTCCACCGTCTTTTTGACGCGGATGAACTGCTTGGGCGCGTTCTGCTCGACGATGCCCGCCGAGCGCAACAGATAAACAAACGTTGCCGCACTGCCGTCCATGATGGGGACTTCTTCGGCAGTGAGGTCGATATGCAGGTTGTCGATTCCCAGGCCGGCCAGCGCCGACATGAGGTGTTCCACCGTGGAGACGCGGACATTGCCCTGTTGCAGGACGGACGCCATGCGCGTATCGCCCACGCCAGTGGCTTGCGCGGGCAGGTCAACGACCTGCGGCAGGTCCACGCGGTGAAAGACAATGCCAGTATTGGGTTGCGCCGGACGCAGGGTGAGTTCTACCCGCCGCCCGGAGTGGACGCCGACGCCTGTCGTGCGGACTAGATTCTGAATGCTGCGTTGTCGGAACATGAGACTTGGGGTGTTAGAGCCAGAAAGCCGGCACGAAGAGGACAGATTGCCGGCGTAACTGACGTATTGTAACGCTGTCCGACCCTTGACGCCATCAGCGCGCGGGATCGACCGATACCTCCGTCCCTTATTAGAACCGTGCAAGGGAAACACGGACCGCTCCGCCTCCGGCTTGCCCGCGGGGACAGGCAAGCCGGAGATGAGGGAGTGCGTTTAGAGCCTGTGGCCGGCTCTTTGGTTCAATCCGCCTGCTTGCGCAGGAACGCCGGGATGTCGAAGTGATCCATGCCCGAGCTTTCCAGCGCGCGGACCTGGGCAGACGCCTGGCTGCGCGGATTGCGCATGACCGACGGCATGTCCAGATTGCGGTAATCGCCACCTTGGCCGGCCGGCATCGTGCCCATGGGCATGTTGTCGGTACCGGTGCGGAGCACTTCAGCGGTGTTCTGAACCAGTTGCGGACGCGCTTGCGCACGGCCCAGGCCGGTTGCAACCACGGTCACACGCAGGTTTTCACCCATCGTTTCGTCGTAGGCGGTGCCGAAGATCACGGTCGCGTCGTCCGAAGCGTAGCTGCGGATCGTTTCCATGATTTCGCGCGTTTCGCGCATCTTCAGCGAGCGGCTGGCGGTGATGTTGACCAGCACGCCGCGAGCGCCGTTCAGGTCCACGCCTTCCAGCAGCGGGCAAGCGATGGCGTGCTCGGCGGCGACGCGAGCGCGGTCAGCGCCCGATGCCGATGCCGTGCCCATCATGGCCTGGCCTTGCTCACCCATGATCGTCTTGACGTCTTCAAAGTCGACGTTGACGTTGCCTTCGACGTTGATGATTTCGGCGATGCCCGCGCACGCGTTGTGCAGGATATCGTCGGCCGAACGGAAGCAGTCTTCCTGCGTCGCGTCCTCGTCCATCAGTTCATACAGGTTCTCGTTGAGCACCACGATGAGCGAATGCACGTGCTTGGCCAATTCCGAGATACCGTCCTCGGCCATCTTCAGGCGCTTGTTGCCTTCAAAGGTGAAGGGCTTGGTGACCACGCCTACGGTCAGAATGCCCAGTTCCTTCGCCACCTCGGCCACGACCGGACCTGCGCCGGTGCCGGTGCCACCGCCCATGCCGGCGGTGATGAAGACCATGTGCGCGCCATTCAGCGCGGCACGGATCTCCTCGCGCGCGGTTTCAGCCGACGCACGTCCCTGCTCGGGCTTGGCGCCCGCACCCAGGCCGGTACGGCCCAGACGAATCTGCACCGGGGCATTGGTTGCCGCCAGCGCTTGCGCATCGGTGTTTGCGCAGATGAAATCCACGCCATGCACGCCGTTGCGAATCATGTGCGCGACGGCATTGCCGCCCGCACCACCCACACCAACGACCTTGATTACGGTCCCTTTGGTGTTGTTCTCAAGCATCTCAAAGTTCATCATGATGACTCCCTCACAAGTCCGATTTTGCAAATCACAAAAATTCCCCAACAGCCTATCTTTTGTGAATCGCCTCAAAGCCGATGCCGACTACATAGGTCCGCCACGGGTTTGAGACGCCTCCTCTTTCTGGCGCACCCCGCAATACCGCCGCGAGTCACGCCAAGGAGCAGGCCCCAACCTGCACCCTTTAATTCATAAACCATTCCTTCATGCGCGCCAGCAGGCTCTTGAAATTGCCTGTCTGCGCCGCGACCTTGCGGCCACGCACGCGCTGCATGCGCGCTTCCTGCAACAAGCCCATCACCGTCGAGAAGCGCGGATTGCGCATCACGTCGGCCAGGCTGCCTTCGTATTCGGGAACCGCCACGCGCACCGGCTTGAGGAACACGTCCTCGGCCAGTTCGATCATGCCGGGCAACTGCGCCGACCCGCCGGTCAGGACCACGCCCGAGGCCAGCAGATCTTCGTAGCCGGAATCGCGCACGACCTGCTGCACCAGCGTGAACAGTTCTTCCACGCGCGGCTCGATCACGGCGCCGAGCGCCTGGCGCTTGACCTGACGCGGGCCGCGATCGCCCAGGCCCGGCACTTCCACGGACTCGTCCGGGCTGGCCAGCACCTGCTTGGCCACGCCGTAGCGCAGCTTGATTTCTTCGGCATCCGGCGTCGGCGTGCGCAGCATGGCTGCGATGTCGTTGGTGATCTGGTCGCCGGCGATCGGCAGCACCGCCGTGTGGCGGATCGCGCCCCCGGTGAAGATGGCGACATCGGTCGTGCCACCGCCGATGTCGACCAGCACGACGCCGAGTTCTTTCTCGTCGGCAGTCAGCACGGCCAGACTGGAGGCCAGCGGCTGCAGGATCAGGTCCTGCACTTCCAGGCCGCAGCGGCGTACGCACTTGACGATGTTCTGCGCGGCGCTGACCGCGCCCGTCACGATGTGCACGCGCACTTCCAGGCGCAGGCCGCTCATGCCGATGGGTTCGCGGATGTCTTCCTGACCGTCGACGATGAATTCCTGGGTCAGCACATGCAGCACTTGCTGATCCGTCGGGATGTTCACCGCCTTGGCGGTCTCGATGACGCGGGCAACGTCGGTGGCGGTGACTTCCTTGTCCTTCACAGCGACCATGCCGCTGGAGTTGAAGCTGCGGATATGGCTGCCGGCAATGCCGGTATAGACGTCGCGAATCTTGCAATCTGCCATCAGCTCGGCTTCTTCAAGCGCGCGCTGAATCGAATTCACAGTGGTCTCGATGTTGACGACCACGCCCTTGCGCATGCCGCGCGATTCATGCTGGCCAAGGCCAAGCACTTCGAATCGCCCTTCGGGCAAAATTTCAGCCACCACAGCCACCACCTTGCTGGTGCCGATATCGAGGGCGACGATAAGGTCCTTGATGTCACGGGTCATGGCGTTAGCGTTTCTTGGGAGGTTTCGGTGTGGATTTGGATTTGGCTTCCGACGCGGGCAACGGGGCCAGCGCCAGGGCGAAACCATTGGGATAGCGCAGGTCGGCCTGCGTGATGGTGCGCCCTTCCAGGCGCCCCGACACGGCGGGCCACGCCTGCACAAAGCGTTGAATGCGAGCCGCGAACGGCAGTGCGCCGGGCAAGCCGTGCGGATCCGGCGCATCGGCGCCCGGATCGCGGCCCAGGTCCAGCATCATGCCGTTGGACAGCACCACGCGCCAGGCGTAGCGCGGGCTCAGTTCCAACTGTTTGACATGCATGTCCAGCGGCGCGAACCAGCGCGCCAGCTCGGCGTAGCGCTGCACGACCAGCGACTCGGTGCCCTCGGGCCCGGAGAACTGCGGCAGCACGGTTTCGTCGTCCACCTCGCCCGTGTTCGCCGTGAACGCTTCGCCCCAGGTGTTGATCATCTGGTTCTCGTTCCACAGCGCCAACGGCTGCTGTTCCTCGATCTGCACGCGCAGCACGTTGGGCCAGATCCGGCGCACGGTCGCATGGCGCACCCACGGCACCGACTCGAAGAGCTCGCGCGCATCGTCCAGGTCCACCGTGAAGAAGTTGCCCTTGAAGCGGCCGGCGATCGCCGATCGCACCGCCCCCGGCGACACGTAATGCAGCTCGGTGTCCGGCATGGACTCCAGCTCGATCGCCGACAGCGTGAAGAACGGGCGTTGCACCACCCACACCACGCCCGCCAGGAGCATGGCGCAAACCGCCAGCACGGCTAGCGTGTTGGCGATCAGGTTGGTAGTGCGAGCGTCGTTCCACACGGATTATCCAGGTCAAGCGTTACGGGAGACGCCGTGCACTTTGCACGAGGCCTCGGACAGAATCGCCACGCACAGGTCGGCGTAGCTGATCCCCATGGCCTTCGCAGCCATGGGCACCAAAGAGTGGCTGGTCATGCCAGGCGAGGTATTCAGTTCAAGCAGCCAGGGACGGTTGTCGCGATCCAGCATGAAGTCGGCGCGGCCCCAGCCTTCGCAGCCCAGCGCCCGATAGGCCTTGACCGCGATGGCCGACACGTCTTCGGCCACGTCGGGCGGCAGGTTGGCCGGGCAGAAATACTGCGTGTCGTCCGAGAAATACTTGTGTTCGTAGTCGTAGTTGCCGCCCGGCGCCGCGATCTCGATCACCGGCAGCGCGCGCGCGCCCTTGCCGGAGCCCAGCACCGCCACGGTCAATTCGCGGCCGGTGATGAACTGCTCGGCCAGCACTTCGCTGTCGTAGCGGGCGGCCGCGGCGTAGGCTTCCTTCATGTCCGAATAGCCCACCACCTTGGTGATGCCAACGGTCGAACCTTCATGCGGCGGCTTGATGATCAGCGGCAGGCTCAGGCGGTCGGGGACCAGGCGCAGTTCCGTGTCGGCATCCAGCACTTCGAAGTCAGGCGTAGGCAGGCCATGCTGCAGCAACACGCGCTTGGTCATGGTCTTGTCCATGGCCAGCGCCGAGGCCATCGGGCCGCTGCCGGTGTAAGGGATGCCCAGCAGTTCCAGGGCGCCCTGGATCGTGCCGTCTTCGCCATAGCGCCCATGCAGGGCGATGAACACCCGGTCGAAGCCTTCGGCGGCCAGCTCGGCCAGGCTGCGTTCGCCCGTGTCGAACAGGTGCGCGTCCACGCCGGTGCTGGCCAGCGCCTGCTGCACGCCCTTGCCGGACATCAGCGACACTTCGCGCTCGGCGGATCGGCCGCCGTACAACACACCCACTTTGCCGAATTGCGTGCTCATGCCAGTTCTCCCACTTGGGCCGGGACTTTGCTGATCGACCCCGCTCCCATCACAATCACCACGTCGCCGTTGCGCACGAAGTCCACCACGGCCTGCGGCAGTTCAGCCACGTCTTCGACGAAGACCGGTTCGACCTTGCCGGCCACGCGCAAGGCGCGCGACAAGGCGCGGCCGTCGGCCGCCACCAGGGGCGGTTCGCCGGCGGCATAGACCTCGGTCAGCAGCACGGCGTCGGCCGTGCCCAGCACCCGTACGAAATCTTCAAAGCAATCCCGCGTCCGCGTGTAGCGGTGCGGCTGGAACGCCAGCACGATGCGGCGGTCGGGCCACGCGCCGCGCGCGGCAGCCAGCGTCGCGGCCATTTCGACCGGGTGATGGCCGTAGTCGTCGATCACGGTGAACGTGCCGCCGCCATGGTTGGCCGGCACGGGGAATTCGCCCGTTTGCGTGAAGCGGCGGCCCACGCCCTTGAACGCGGACAAGGCGTCGCAGATCGCCTCGTCGGACACGCCCAGTTCAGTCGCCACGGCAATCGCGGCCAGCGCGTTGCGGACGTTGTGCAGGCCCGGCAGATTCAGTTCCACCTGCAGCGGCGGCAGCAGCGTTTCGCGGTGCGTGCGCTGCACGTTGAAACGCATGCGCGTGCCTTCCGGCTGCACTTCATAGGCGCGCACCTGCGCGTCTTCGTTCAAACCGTAGGTCGTGATGGGACGCGACACGAACGGCATGATCTCGCGCACGTTGGCGTCGTCCGAACACAGCACGGCGCTGCCGTAGAACGGCAGCCGCTGCGTGAATTCGATGAACGCGCTCTTCAAGCGCGCCACATCGTGCCCGTAGGTGTCCATGTGGTCGGCGTCGATGTTGGTCACGATGGCCATCACCGGAAGCAGGTTCAGGAACGACGCATCCGACTCATCGGCTTCCACCACGATGTAGTCGCCCTGCCCCAACCGCGCGTTCGCGCCGGCCGAATTCAGGCGGCCGCCGATCACGAAGGTGGGGTCCAGATCACCGGCGGCCAGCACGCTGGCCACCAGGCTGGTCGTCGTCGTCTTGCCATGCGTGCCGGCTACGGCGATGCCGCGCTTCAGGCGCATCAGTTCGGCCAGCATGATGGCGCGCGGCACCACCGGAATACGCGAGGCGCGCGCCGCGATCACTTCGGGGTTGTCGCCGGCCACGGCCGTGGACGTCACGATGGCGCCCGCCCCCGTGACATTGCTGGCCACGTGGCCGATCGCGATCTTCACGCCCAGGCTTGCCAGGCGACGCGTCACGGCCGACTCGTTCAGGTCGGAACCGCTGATCGTGTAGCCCAGGTTGAGCAGCACTTCGGCAATGCCGCTCATGCCCGAGCCGCCGATGCCTACGAAATGGATATGTTGAATTCTGTGTTTCATGATGAACGCCCCGCTGCTTGTTCACAGACGTCGGCGATATGAGCCGCCGCTTCCGGGTGCGCATGGGCGCGGGCCCGGATGGCAACGGCTTCCAGTTCTTGTCGGGAACGCTGGGCGAGCCAGTCCGCCAGCCACTCGGGCGTCAAGGCGGACTGCGGCTGCAGCCAAGCGGCCTGCGCGTCGCTCAAAAAGCGCGCGTTGGCAGTCTGATGGTCATCGATGGCATGCGGGAACGGCACGAACAGCGCCGCGACACCCGCCGCGGCCACTTCGGACACCGTCATGGCGCCGGCGCGGCAGATCAGCAGATCCGCATCACCCATGGCGCCCGCCATGTCATCGATGAATGCGCGGCAGTCGGCCTGCACGCCCGCTTGGGCGTAGGCCTGCTGCAGCGCGGGCAAATGTTGTTCGCCGGCCTGGTGAATGACCACCGGGCGGCTGTCTTGCGGCAGGCGCGCCAGCGCCTGCGGAACCGTCGTGTTCAAGGCTTGCGCGCCCAGGCTGCCGCCCACGACCAGCACGCGCAGCGGGCCGGTGCGGCCGGCATAGCGCACGGCCGGGTCCGGCAAGTCGCACAGGTCAGCGCGCACGGGATTGCCCATGGCTTCGCCCTTGGGCAGCACGCCGGGGAATCCGCTCAGCACGCGGCGCGACATCTTGGCCAGGCACTTGTTCGCGGTGCCGGCCACGGCATTTTGTTCGTGCACGACCAGCGGCGTGCCACGCAGCGCGGCGATCACGCCGCCCGGGAAGGCTACGTAGCCGCCCATGCCCAGCACGACGTCCGGACGCACGTCCGACAAGCGCGACCAGGCTTGCGCGAAGGCGCGCAGCAGCAAGAACGGCAGCTTCAGCAGCGCTGAGGCGCCTTTGCCGCGCACGCCCTGGAACCGCAGCGGCACCAGCTCGATGCCGCGCGGCGGCACCAGCTTGCCTTCCATCTTGTCCGGGTTGCCCAGCCACAACACGCGCCAGCCACGCTCGCGCAGCACATCGGCCACGGCCAGGCCGGGCATGATGTGCCCGCCGGTCCCGCCGGCCATGATCAGGATGGTGCGGGCGGCGGTCATACCCGTCCCCCACGCATCATCACGCGGTTTTCCACATCGACCCGAATCAGCATGGCCAGGGCGCACAGATTCATCACCACGCCGGAACCGCCGTAGCTCATCAGCGGCAGGGTCAGACCCTTGGTGGGCAGCAGGCCAAGGCACACGCCCATGTTGATGAAGGACTGCACGCCGAACCACATCGCCACGCCATGCGCCACCAGCCCCGCGAACGTGCGTTCCATGGCGATGGCCTGACGGCCGATATCAAAACCGCGATAGATGATGATGGCGAACAACGTAATCACCGCCATCACGCCCACAAAGCCCAGTTCTTCGCCCACCACCGCCATCAGGAAGTCGGTGTGCGCTTCAGGCAGGTAATGCAGCTTTTCAACGCTGGCGCCCAGGCCCACGCCGAACCATTCACCACGGCCCAAGGCAATCAGCGAGTGCGACAACTGATAGGCGCTGCCGTAGGCGTTGTCTTCGTTCCAGGGATCCAGATAGGCGAACAGGCGCGCCCGACGCCACGGCGATAGCCAGATCAGCATCAGGAAGGTGCCGACCAGCACGGCCAGCAGGCTGCTGAAGTACTTGCCGTTGATGCCGCCCAGGAACAGGATACCGATGGCGATCGCCACGATCACCATGAAGGCGCCCAAGTCGGGCTCCAGCAGCAGCAGCATGCCCACGCCGGCCAGCGCGAAAGCCATCGGCAGGAAGCCCCGGGCGAACGCCTGCATGTGTTCCTGCTTGCGCACGGTGTAGTCGGCGGCGTAGAGCAGCGCGGCCAGCTTCATCAATTCGGACGGCTGGAAGTTCAAGGGACCCAGCGGAATCCAGCGGTGGGCGCCGTTGACCTCGCGGCCGATGCCGGGGATCAGCACCGCGACCAGCAGGATCATCGCCACCACGAACAGCGGTACGGCCATGCGCTGCCAGACGCGGATCGGGATCGCCAGCACCACGGCCCCGGCAAGCAGCCCGGCGCTGACGAACAGGCCGTGGCGGATCACGAAGTAGTAGCGCCCGTAGGACGCGTAACGCGGGCCGTCGGCCAGCGCGATCGACGCCGAATACACCATCAGCAAGCCAAGCAGCAACAACGTCGACGCCGCGATGACCAGCGGCAGATCGAAGTTGCGCATTTTGGTACGGCCGGGCCGTACGGCATTGACGCTGGCGGTGAGATCGGCGATCAGGCTCATGCCACCTCTCCACGGTCGCGGGCCAGGTCTTCGACCTCTTCCACGAATACCTGCCCGCGGTGCGGGTAGTTGCGGAACATGTCCAGGCTGGCGCAGGCGGGCGACAGCAGCACGGCGTCGCCGGGCTGCGCCAGTTCCGCCGCGCCGCGCACGGCATCATGCAGCGAATCGACGGTGATGCAGTTGACGCCGGTCGGTGCCAGCACGCGGCCGATCTCGGGCCCGTCCACGCCGATCAGCATCACGGCGCGCGCGTGGCGCGACACCACCGGAATCAACGGCGAGAAGTCCTGGCCCTTGCCCTGACCGCCGGCGATCAGCACCACGGGTTGGCCCAGGCCTTCCAGCGCGGCGACGGTGGCGCCCACGTTGGTGCCCTTGCTGTCATTGATGTAGTCGACGCCGCCGATCTGGCGCACGAACGCCGCGCGATGCGGTTCGCCGGCGTATTCGCGCAGCGTGCGCAGCATGGCGCCCCAACCCAGATCCAGGCAGCGCGCCAGTTGCAACGCGGCCAGCGCATTCAAGGCGTTGTGGATGCCGCGGATGCGCAAGGCGTCCACGGGCATCAGGCGGCTCATGCGGCCGTTGGCGCGCACCGGTTCGGGCGCGTCCTTCTTCCTGCGCACGGGCGGCGCGGGCTCATCGAAATCGACGGGTTCAGCGGCGACCAGCCAGGCCACGCCCTGCCCCAGTTCCAGCCCCATGTCACCAACCAGTTCCGGCATGTCGCGGCCGAAGCTGCGCACGTTCAGGGCATTCACGGTCTGCACCATGCGCACGGTCAGCGGGTCGTCGCGGTTGACGATGGCGACACGCGCCATCTTCAAGAGGCGCGCCTTGGCCTCGGCATACGCCTCCATGCCGCCATGCCAGTCCAGATGGTCCTGCGTGACGTTCAACACCACGGCCGCATCCGCCATCAGCGAGCGCGTCGTTTCCAGCTGGAAGCTGGACAACTCCAACACCCAGACCTGCGGCAGCGCGTCGTTGTCCAGCGCGTCGATCAGCGCCGTCAACGCGGCGGGGCTGATATTGCCGGCCGCCACGACCGACAGGCCGCTGGCGTCGATCAGGTCGCGCGTCAGCGCGGTCACGGTGGTCTTGCCGTTGGTGCCCGTCACCGCCAGCAGGCGGGGACGGTACTCGCGCGTCTCGGCCAGGTCGGCCAGCGCGCGTGCAAACAATTCGATTTCGCCGACCACTTCGATGCCGCGGGCCTCGGCCTCACGCAGCAGGTCGGCGGCAGGCGGCAGCGTCGGCGCCAGGCCGGGGCTCAGCACAACCTGGTTCACGCCATCCAGCAGCGCCGTATCGAAGGACACGTCGCAACCCAGGCGGTATTCCACATCGCTTTGCGCCAGCGCATCGCGCAGCGCCGCCAGTCCGCCCGGCTCGGCGCGCGTGTCGGCCACGCGCAAGCGGGCGCCCAGGCGGGCGCACCAGCGAGCGGCGGCGACACCCGTCTCGCCCAATCCGAGGATCAGGACGAGCGGCGCGTCAGCGCGGGAGGTTTCCATCGTATTCATCGCAACTTCAGCGTAGAGAGGCCAATCAGCACCAGCATCATGCTGATGATCCAGAAACGCACGACCACCTGGGTTTCTTTCCAGCCACCCACTTCAAAGTGATGATGCAACGGCGCCATGCGGAATATGCGTCTACCTGTGCCATAACGTCGCTTCGTGTACTTGAACCAGGTCACCTGGATCATCACCGACAGCGTTTCCACCACGAACACGCCGCCCATGATGAACAGCACGATTTCCTGGCGCACGATCACTGCGATGGTGCCCAGCGCGCCGCCGAGCGCCAGCGCACCGACGTCGCCCATGAACACCTGGGCCGGATACGCGTTGAACCATAAAAAGGCCAGTCCCGCGCCCCCGATCGCCGCGCAAAGCACCATCAATTCCGAGGCGCCGGGAATATAGGGGAACAGCAGGTACTTGGAATAGTCCACGCGGCCGACCACGTAGGCGAAGATGCCCAGCGCGCTGCCCACCATCACGGTGGGCATGATCGCCAGGCCGTCGAGGCCGTCGGTCAGGTTCACGGCGTTGCTGGTGCCCACGATCACGGCCCAGGTCAGCGCCACGAAGCCCAGCACGCCCAACGGATAGCTCACCGATTTGAAGAACGGCACGATCAAGTCGGCGCGCGTCGGCAACGCCATCGTGAAGCCGCTGCCGACCCAGGCCTTGAAGAGCGGCCACAGTTCGGTGTTGGCCGGCGCCGACACGGCGAACGCCAGGTACACGGCTGCGATCATGCCGATGGTGGCCTGCCAGAAGAATTTCTGACGCGCGGGCATGCCTTCCGGATCGCGATAGACGACCTTGCGGTAATCGTCGCGCCAGCCGATCCAGCCGAAGCCGAACGTCACCAGCAGCACCACCCACACGAAGCGGTTGGTCCAGTCCGCCCACAGCAAGGTGCTGATGGCGATGGAAATCAGGATCAGCACGCCGCCCATCGTGGGGGTGCCAGTCTTGACCAGATGCGATTCCGGGCCGTACGAACGCACGGCCTGGCCGATCTTCATCTCGGTCAACTTGCGGATCACACGCGGACCGGCGACGAGACCGATCAGCAACGCCGTCGCGCACGCCAGCACGGCGCGCAAAGTGATGTACTCGAACACGCCCAGCGCGCGCACATCATCGGAAAGCAGACGGGCGATCTCAAGCAGCATGGTGCTCTCCCTGCCCCTTGGCCGCCTGTCCGTCATTCAAAGAAAAAGCCGTCACAACCCGCTCCATGCGCATAAAACGCGATCCCTTTACCAATACGCAGGACGCGCGCAAACCGCGCAAGGCGGCAACCACTTCGTCTACCGATGCGCAGGCGTGCGCGCCAGCTCCGAACGCGGCCGCGGCCGCCCGGCTGGCTTCGCCTAGCGTGATCAACGCGTCAAGCCCTTGCTCGCGCGCGTAAATGCCCGCCTCGGCATGCAAGGCGGGACCGTTGTCCCCGATTTCACCCATGTCGCCCAACACCAGGACACGCTTGCCGGCCATGCGGCCCAGCACGTCGATGGCCACACGAACCGAATCGGGGTTGGCATTGTAGGTGTCATCGATGAGCAACGTTCCGTCACTCATTTGCTTGTGCTGCATGCGACCCGCGACGGGGACAAAGCCCGCCAGGGCGCGCACCGCGCTGTCCAGCGGCACGCCGGCCGCGATGGCGCTGGCGATCGCGGCCAACGCATTGCGCAGGTTGTGTAAACCGGGCACCGGCAGCACCAGATCCGCGGATCCGACGGGCGTCACGACGCGGCAGCGCGTGGCGCTCACGTCCGCAAGAATGTGTTCCGCGTAGACGTCCAGGCCAGGCTGCAAACCAAAGCGCAGGACGCGGCGCGGCTCGGCCAGCGCGTCCCAGATCGCGCAATACGGTTCGTCGCCCGGATACACGGCAATGCCGTCGTCCGGCAGCGCCGCAATCGCGGCGCCGTTCTCGTGCGCCACCGCTTCGACGGTGTGCATGAATTCCTGATGCTCGCGCTGGGCGTTGGTCACCAGCGTGACGGTCGGCGCGGCCATGGCGGCCAGTTGCGCGATCTCGCCCGGGTGATTCATCCCCAATTCGAAAACCGCCGCGCGATGCTCGGGGCGCAGACGCAGCAGGGTCAACGGCACGCCGATATCGTTGTTCAGATTGCCGGCGGTGGCCAGCCGGCCTGCTTCGCCGCGCCACTCGGCCAGCATGGCCGAGATCATTTCCTTCGTGGTCGTCTTGCCGTTGCTGCCGGTCACTGCCACAACGGGCAATGAAAACTGCGAACGCCACGCCGCGCCGATGCGCATCAGCGCGACGCGGGTGTCGCCCAGCACCAGCTGCGGCAGCTTGGCGTCGCTAACGGGATGCGCGACCACAGCCGCGCAAGCGCCACGGCCTTCGGCCTGGTCCAGATAGTTGTGCGCGTCGAAGTTTTCACCGACCAGCGCCACGAACAGTTCGCCCGTATCGATGCGGCGGGTGTCGGTGGACACGCCCTTGACCTGCGGCAGCAGCATCGCCAGACGCGCCCATTCACGGTCGTCGAAAGGCAGCTTTTCGCCTCCGACATCCTGATAGGTCTCGTGCCCCTTGCCGGCCAGCAGCACCACGTCTTCGGGCAACGCGGCCCAGATGGTCTGCATGATGGCGCGTGCGCGGTCGACCTGCACGTCGGCATGCGCCGCTTCCGGAATACCGGCCAGAATCTGTTGAACGATCGCTTCGGGCGATTCCGTGCGCGGATTGTCGCTGGACACCACCACGTGATCGGCCAGTTCCGCAGCAATTCGGCCCATTTCGGGGCGCTTGCCCGGATCGCGTTCGCCGCCGCAGCCAAACAGGCAGATCAGGCGGCCCGAGCGGGCAACGGCCACGGCGCGCAGTGCGGTCAAGGCGCGCGACAAGGCATCCGGCGTGTGCGCGTAATCCACAACCACCAACGGGCTGCGGCCGGCATGGGCCTGCGTCGTAACCGGCACCGATTCGACGGTCTGCAAGCGGCCGTCCACAGGGTCGGTCGCGGCCAATTCCCGCGCGATCTGCGCAAACGGCAGACCCAGCTTGTACAGCACGCCAGCCACGAGCAGCAGGTTCGACACGTTGTGCGCCCCCAGCAGACGCGTCACGATCTGGGCTTCGCCATGCGGCGACACCAGCGTGAAGATCTGGCCTTGGGACGTGGCTTGAAGATCGCGCGCACGCATCGCGGCGGGGATCTCGGGCGAATCGCTCAGGCTGTAGCCCATCGCGCCCGTGCCCGCAGGCAGGCTGGCGATCAGGCGGCGCCCGGCGGCGTCATCGGCATTGACGATGGCGGCCGTCAGGCCCGGCCAGCGGAACAGGCGGGCCTTGGCGGCCTCGTAGTGTTCCATCGTGCCGTGGTAATCCAGATGATCGCGCGTCAGGTTCGTGAAGGCGGCCAGCGCGATGCGCACGCCGTCCAGACGACCTTGCTCGATGCCGATCGACGACGCTTCCATGGCCACGGCTTTGGCGCCGGCGTCGCGCATGGCGGCCAGCGTGCGGTGCACGGTCAGGACGTCGGGCGTCGTCAGGTCGCCGCCCAGCGTGCGGCCGTCGGGCAGCACGGCGCCCAGGGTGCCGATGGTGCCGCAAGGCTTGTCATTGCGGCTCAGCGCATGCGCAATCCATTGCACCGACGAGGTCTTGCCGTTGGTGCCGGTCACCGCCACCACCGCCAACGCGGCGGACGGGCGGCCGTACCAGGTGTCGGCCAGCTCGCCCAGCAAGGCGCGCAGACCGGTCACCGGCAACATGGGCGTGTCGGCCGCCGCGGCCAGGACGGAATCGCTGGCGGGCGCTTCGAACAACACGGCGCTGGCGCCCAGCGCCAACGCCTTATCTATATAGAGACGTCCGTCGCTGGACAGGCCCGGGCAGGCGACGAACACGTCACCCGGCTCGATATCGCGGGAGTCCAACTTCAGGTGCGCCGTCAACGAGACGCGCGCATGCAACCACGCCACGGTTTCGGCAACCGTGGCGACAGGGGAGGAGAGGAAGCCTTTGGCGCTCATCTGCCTGGCTCCTTGAGACCAGCAACAATCGTGGATTCAAAAGGCGCGTCCGGCCGCACCCCCATCAGCCTCAGGCTCCCCCCCACGATATGGGAGAACACGGGCGCGGCGATCGCGCCGCCGTAGTAGCCGCCGACCGTCGGCTCGTCGATGGACACGGCCACCACGATCTTCGGATCGGACACCGGAGCGAAGCCCACGTAGGAGCTCCGATAACGCTGCATGCTGTATTTGCCGTCGACGATCTTGCGCGCGGTACCGCTCTTGCCAGCCACACGGTAGCCCTGCACCTGAGCGGCCTTCGTGCCCTCGGGGCCGGCGGCGGCCTCAAGCATCGCGCGCACCATGGCGGTCGTCTTCGGCGTGTAGATCTTGACGCTGGTGGGGTCGCTGTCGCGCTTGACCAGGGTCAGCGACACCATGTCGCCATTGCGGGCGAAGACGGTGTAGGCGCGCGCCACTTGCAGCAGCGAGACCGACAGGCCGTAGCCGTAGGCCATCGTCGCCTTTTCGATCAGGCGCCAGCGGTCCCACGGGCGCAGGCGGCCCGGCGCAGCGCCGGGAAATCCCACCTGAGGCGCCTGGCCCAGGCCCAATTCGGTGAAGCGGTCCCACATTTCGCGGGATTCCAGCTTCTCGGAGATCATCGTCATGCCGATGTTGCTGGACTTGCGCAGCACGCCGGCCACGTCCAGCGTGCCGTTGCGGCTCACGTCGCTGATCGTGCTGCCCTGATACTGGAAACGGCCATTGCCGGTTTCGAACAGCGTCGACGTCGTGATGCGGCCCAGGTCCAGCGCCAGCGCGGCGGTGAACGGCTTCATGATCGAGCCCGGCTCGAAGGTATCGGTAATGGCCTGGTTGCGCAGCTTGGACCCGTGGAAGCTCTCGCGCTTGTTCGGGTCGAAGGTCGGCACGTTGGCCAACGCCAGGATTTCGCCCGTCTGCACGTCCACGACCACGGCGGTGGCGCCCTTGGCCTGGTGCTTGTCCATGGCGTCCTTCAATTCCTTGAACACCAGGTACTGCAAACGGGTATCGATCGACAGGCGCAAGTCGCGGCCGTCGACCGGCAAGGTCACGGCCTGCACGTCTTCAATGACGCGGCCCAGCCGGTCCTTGATGACGCGGCGGCTGCCGGGCCGGCCCGACAACTGCTGGTTGAACGTCAGTTCGACGCCTTCCTGGCCCTGATCTTCGACGCTGTTGAAACCCACCACGTGGGCCATCACGTCGCCGTCGGGGTAGTAGCGGCGCGTCTCGGGCTGCTGGTGCACGCCCGGCATGCCCAACTGTTTGATCTTGTCGGCCACGTCCATCGAGACCTGGCGCTTCAGGTAGACGAAGTTCTTGTCTTCGTCGACCAGGCGGTGGCGCAAGTCGGCCACCGGCGTTTCCAGCAGCTTGGCCAGCGCATCCATCTGCGCGGGCGTGCCCTGCTTGGCGTCTTCGGGAATGGCCCAGATGGCGCGCGCCGGCACACTGGAGGCCAGCACCGCGCCATTGCGGTCCGTGATCTTGCCGCGCGTGGCCGCCAGGGTCAGCGTGCGTTCATAGCGGCGTTCGCCCTGCTGTTGCAGGAACTCCGTCGACAACCCTTGCAGGAACAGCGCGCGGCCAGCCAGCACCGTGAACCCGCCAAACAGCAGGATCAGCACCAGACGCGCGCGCCAGGTGGGCAATTGCCCCCGCAGCACCGGGTTGTCGAAGAAGGGGACGCGTTTCATTTGGCGCCCCCAGCCGTGGAGACGGGCGCTTGATTCAGATACAGCGTGCGGTCCGGAACGATGGGAATCATCTTCAGGCCGTCGCGCGCAATCACATCGACCCGCGCGTTGCGGGCCAGTTCTGCGCGGTCAAGCTGCAGGCGGCGCCAGTTGGTTTCCAGGTCGCGTTCCTGGGCCTGATCACGTCCCAGCTCGACAAAGAGCTGGCGCGACTGATACCGGCTGGTGACCAGGGAAATGGCCGACAGCATCAGTAAAGCCGCAATGATCAGGTTGACACGACCCATTAGCGCCGCCCCCCCTTGCCGCCGCGGCGAGGCGGCGGAGCCAGGTCGCTGCCGGGCAGCGAGCCGATCTTCACGAACGCAAAGCCGCCCTCGGCGGGCAGCGGTGTTTCGGTGCGTTCGGCAACGCGCAGGACAGCGGAGCGGGCGCGGGCATTGGCCGAGACCTCATCGTCTTCAGCCAGGACACGGCCCAGGGAACGCAGGATGGGTTGCGGCATCTCGCTTTCGCGCAACGGCAGGCGTGCATGCGCGGCGGCCGGACGCGCCGCCGCCGCGATGCACTGCTTGACCATGCGGTCTTCAAGCGAATGAAAGCTGATCACCGCCAACCTCCCCCCCGGGGCAAGCAGGTCTAGAGCTGCCGCGAGGGTGCGCGCGAGCTCTTCGAGTTCCCGATTGATGTAAATCCGTAAAGCTTGAAAGGTGCGTGTGGCCGGATGCTGCCCCTTTTCGCGCGTGCGGACGGCGCTGGCGACGCACTCGGCAAGCTCGAGCGTGGTGCGCAGCGGCCTTGTTGCGCGGCGAGCAGCAATCGCCTTTGCAACCTGAAAAGCAAACCGTTCTTCGCCATAATCCGCTATGACCTCCCGCATCTCATCCACACTGGCTTGCGCCAGCCAATCCGCCACCGTGGGACCACGAGTGGTGTCCATCCGCATATCGAGCGGGCCGTCTCGCATGAACGAGAAACCGCGCTCGGCGTCATCGATCTGAGGCGACGACACGCCCAGATCCAGCATCACGCCATCGACCTTGCCGATGCCGCGCTGCTCCAATTCTTCAGCCATGGTGGCAAAGCCGCCATGGATAACCGTGACCCGAGAGTCCGCCGCCGCCAACGCATTGGCTACCGCGATCGCCTCGGGGTCCTTGTCGAACACCACCAGCCGGGCATCCTTGCCCAAGCGGCCCAGCAGCTCGCGACTGTGCCCGCCGCGGCCAAAAGTGCCGTCGACAAACACGCCGCGTTCCGCCCGCGTAGCCGTATCCGGCTCGGTCTGCGTGTGCGACCGTGTCGCGCCCTTGCCGCCGAAGTCGGGCAGCAATAGTGCGTCCACCGTCGGCTCCAGCAGAACGGGCCGATGTTCGAATTCCATAGATTTTTCAGAACGAAAACTGATTCAACACATCCGGCATACCCTTGGCCAGATCCTCAGCCTCTCGGCTGGCCAGGGTAGCGGCGTCCCACAGCTCGAAGTGCGCGCCCAGACCGAGCAGCATCACATCGCGCGTCATACCGGAAGCGTTGCGCAGTTCAGGCGCGATCAGGACCCGGCCGGAGCCATCCAGTTCCACATCCTGAGCGTTGCCCAGCAACAGCCGCTGCAATGCACGAGCCGTCATGGGAAAAGCGGCGATCTGTTCGCGCTTCTTTTCCCACTCCGGCCGCGGATACACCAGCAAGCAGCCGTCGGGGTGGCGGGTCAGGGTCAGCCGGCCATCGGCCTGCGACATCAGCGCGTCACGATGCCGGGTCGGAATCGAGATCCGTCCCTTGGCATCCAGCGTGAGCGCGCTGCTTCCCTGAAACACCACTTTTACCCCACTTAATTGCACAATTTCCTACTATTTCCCACTCTACGGTATGGCACAGGGGCGGTCAAGCGCGTGGTTGCAATTTTTTCAATCACAACAAGGACTTAGACCAATATGTAAAACCGCAAAAAGAAAAACCCCCTAATAAATCAGGAGGTTGCGGCGCACTCTACAAGTCCTTCTTCAGAAGTAGCGCCTAAGGATGACTTTGCATTGTTTTACGAAGGGCCGTTTCGCCCGAACTGACGAGGCTTCCCGCCGGGCTTCCCGCCATGCGCGGCCAAAAAAATTGCGCGTCGGACTTCAGGCGCGACCACGCGCGGCCAGGCTTGGGGCCTGGCCAACTCGCGTGTGGGAAATTAGATGCAGGACGGGTCTATAGGCCGGATTCTGTACACCAGGTTTCCCTGGCGGACGATCATTCCTCTGCGCGGATCATTGCTGAGCCGCTCTAGCCACCTACCCGCATGCTTGGACGGAGCCGCCCTTCGCGACCCGAGGGCCGCACGCATGCCTATTTGATGTTGCTCCGGGTAGAGGTTGCCGCGTTTCACCCTGCGATGCCGCCCTTCGTTGCCGAATGGCGCGATGCGGAGATGGCCGTACCTGTGCGTGCAAGCACGCCCGCTTCGCAGTCTCGTCTCTGTGGCCCTATTCCTCAACCGCGCCCGAAGACGCGGCCGGACGGCCGTTAGCCGTTACCCTGCCCTATGGAGTCCGGACCTTCCTCGATGGATTCGCATCCACCGCGATCGCCCGACCCGCCCTGCGGTCCGTATTCTATTACAGGTCACGGCTCCGTCCCCGAAGCGCGTCCCAAGGCACTTCCCCGCCCGCCCCAAACGAGCTTGCGGGGTTCCTGCGACAATACGCGCTGATCCGCTTAGACGCCGCAAAAACGACTCCCTACATGGCCCTCGCTACTCTCATCACTCTTACCGACATCCAGCTGGCCTACGGCCACCACCCGCTGCTGGACCACGCCGACTTCGCCATTCAGGCCGGCGAGCGCATCGGCCTCATCGGCCGCAACGGCGCCGGCAAGTCGTCGCTGCTGAGGTTGCTCGACGGCAGGACGCTGCCTGACGACGGCGATATCGCCCGCAACTCGGGCCTGCGCGTCGCCACGGTCGAACAGGAACCCGAGCTGGACGAGAACGCCACCGTGTTCGATGTCGTCTGCAATGTGGAAGGCGACCACGAAGACTGGCAACGCCCCTCGCGCGTGCGCGCCATGCTGGAAAAGCTGGGGCTGCCCGCCGATGCGCAGATCGCGGGCCTGTCCGGGGGCACCCGCAAGCGGGTCGCGCTGGCGCGCGCCCTGGTCGAAGAGCCCGATCTGCTGCTGCTGGACGAACCCACCAACCATCTGGACTTCGACGGCATCGCCTGGCTGGAAGAGATGCTGCGCAGCTGGCGCGGCGCCGCGGTCATCATCACCCACGATCGCCGCTTCCTGGACGCCGTCACCACCCGCATCGTCGAACTCGACCGCGGACGCCTGCTCAGCTTCCCCGGCAATTTCTCCCAATGGCAAGAGCGCAAAGCCCAGTGGCTGGAATCCGAACGCCTGGAACAAGCCCGTTTCGACAAGCTGCTGGCGCAAGAGGAAGTCTGGATCCGCAAGGGCGTCGAAGCCCGCCGCACGCGCAATGAAGGCCGGGTCCGTCGCCTGGAAAGCCTGCGCGTCCAGCGCGCCGAACGCCGCGAGCGCATCGGCGACGTATCGCTGGCGCTGGCGGAAGGGCAGCGTTCGGGCAAGCTCGTGGCCGAACTCGAACACGTCGGCAAGACCTTCGGCGACAAGGTCGTGGTGGATGACTACTCCACGACGATCCTGCGCGGCGACCGCATCGGCATCATCGGCCCCAACGGCGCCGGCAAGACCACCTTGCTCAAGCTGATCCTGGGCGAAATGCAGCCCGACACCGGTTCCACGCGCATGGGCACGAACGTGGCGGTGGCGTACTTCGACCAGATGCGCGCACAACTGGATGAAAACGCTTCGCTCGTCGACATCATCAGCCCGGGCAGCGAATGGGTCGAAATCGGCGGCACGCGCAAGCACGTCATGACGTACCTGGGCGACTTCCTGTTCTCGCCCGCCCGGGCCGGCTCTCCGGTGCGCAGCCTGTCCGGCGGCGAGCGGGCCCGCCTGCTGCTGGCGCGCCTGTTCGCGCGCCCCGCCAACGTGCTGGTGCTGGACGAACCCACCAACGACCTGGACATCGAAACGCTGGAACTGCTGGAAGAGCTGCTTCAGGAATACGCCGGCACCGTGCTGCTCGTCAGCCATGACCGCGCCTTCCTGAACAACGTCGTCACCCAGACCATTGCCTACGAAGGCGACGGCCACTGGCGCGACTACGTCGGCGGCTACGACGAATGGGTCGCCCAGCGCCCCGCGCCATCCGCCCCGGCAGCCGATGCGGACAGCGCCGCCAAGCCCGTCGACGAAAGCGCCGCGCGCGCCAAGGTCGCCAAGCCCAAACCGGCCAAGGCCACCAAGATGAACGCGTGGGACTTGCGCGAGCTTGAAGGCCTGCCGGACGCCATCGCCGCACTGGAAGCGCAGCAGGCCGAACTCGCCGGCAAGCTGGCCGACGGCAGCCTGTACCGCGATGCGCCCGCCGAGGTTGATCGCATCAACGGCGAACTCGCCAAACTGGAAAGCGAACTCGAAGAACGATTCGCCCGCTGGGAACTGCTGGAAGCACGCCGCGACGGCACGCTCTGACGTCCCTATCTATATATATAGATAGCCGTCATCCAAACGGCAAACAAAACGGGGGAGTGGCGCACAGCCGCTCCCCCGTTTCTCATTCGTCGCCGCGCGCCCAATCAGGGCCCGCGCCCGCTGCTCAGACCTTCGCGCGCCAGGCCAGGGCTTCACCTGCCGCCAGCGGCACCAGCGTCGTATTGCCGAACTCCAGCTCGTCGGGAACCTGATACGTCTCGCGCACCAGCGTCAGGGTGCCGGTGTTGCGCGGCAGGCCATAGAAGTCGGGGCCGTGGAAGCTGGCAAAACCTTCCAGCTTGTCCAGCTTGCCCGCGGCCTCAAAGGCCGTGGCGTACAGCTCCATTGCGTGCAGCGCGGTGTAGCAGCCGGCACAGCCGCAAGCGTGTTCCTTCAAGCCCCGCGCGTGCGGCGCGCTATCCGTGCCCAGGAAGAAACGCGGGCTGCCGCTAGTGGCAGCCTCGACCAGGGCCAGACGATGCGTCTCGCGCTTCAAGATCGGCAAGCAGTACAGATGCGGCCGCACGCCGCCCTGGAAGATCGCGTTGCGGTTGTACAGCATGTGTTGCGGCGTGATCGTCGCGGCGATCGGCCCTTCGGCGTCCCGCACATACTCGGCGCCTTCCTTCGTCGTGATGTGTTCGAACACCACCTTCAGGGCCGGAAACGCGCGGCGCAACGGCTTCATCACGCGCTCGACGAAAATCGCCTCGCGGTCGAACACGTCAATCGCCGGGTCGGTCACTTCGCCGTGCACCAGCAGCGGCATGCCGCATTTTTCCAGCGCTTCCAGCGCCTTCGCGCACTTGCCCAGCAAATCGGTCACGCCCGCATCCGAGTTGGTCGTGGCGCCCGCCGGGTACAGCTTCACGGCATAGACCTGGCCCGACTCGTGCGCGCGAAAGATCTCTTCCGCCGACGTGTTGTCGGTCAGATAGAGCGTCATCAGCGGCGTGAACGCTTCCGGATTTCCGCCGGCCTTGCGCAGCGCCTCCAGGATGCGGCCGCGATAGGCCAGCGCCTGTTCGGTGGTGGTCACCGGCGGCTTCAGGTTCGGCATGATGATGGCGCGCGCGAACTGGCGCGCGGTATCGGCCACCACGGCTTCCAGCGCCGCGCCATCGCGCAGGTGCAGGTGCCAGTCGTCGGGGCGGGTGATGGTGAGCTGATTCGTGTTTGGAGTAGACATGGAAGGCTTCTTAATCTGCCAGCGGCATGCCCCGTTCAGCCAGCGCGCAGAACATCGCGCTGCCCAGGGGAATGACGGCATCGTTGAAATCAAAATGCGAGTTATGCAGCACGCAGCCCGACTCGGCGCCGCCTTGGCCCAGCCGGAAGTACGCGCCGGGCTTGCTCTGCAACATGAAGGAAAAATCCTCGGAACCCATCGACGGTACCAGATCGCGCACCACGTTTTCCTTGCCGATCATCTCGGTCGCGATGTCGGCCACCAGGTTGGCGTGCTGCGGCGTGTTCAGGGTTGCTGGATAGATGCGCTCGTAGATCAGTTCGGCCGTGCCGCCGAATGCGCTGGCGATCGCGGTGACCAGTTCGCGCATGCGCGTCTCGACCATTTCCTGGACCGATTTGCGGAACGTGCGCACCGTGCCCACCAGCTTGGCTTCGCGCGGGATCACGCTCATGGCGCCCGGATGCCCCGCCTGCATGGACCCGATCGACACGACCGCGGAATCCAGCGGGTTCACGTTGCGCGACACGATGGTCTGCAATGCCGTGATGATCTGCCCTGCGATCGTCACTGGATCAATCGTCTGGTAAGGGTGCGCGCCATGGCCCCCGCGGCCCGTGATCTGGATCTCGAAGCGGTCCGCCGCCGCCATCATCGGCCCGGGGTTGATGCCGATCGTGCCGGGCCGCAGGCCCGGCCAGTTATGCAGCGCGTAGATCGCGTCGCACGGAAACGTGTCGAACAAGCCGTCCTCAAGCATGGCGCGCGCACCGCCCCGGCCCTCTTCGGCCGGCTGAAAAATCAGCACGGCCGTGCCGTCGAAATTGCGCGTTTGCGCCAGGTACTTCGCCGCCCCGATCAACACCGCGGTGTGGCCGTCATGGCCGCAACCATGCATCAGGCCCGGCTTGGTGGACTTGTGGCCGAAGTCGTTGTCTTCGGTCATGGGCAAGGCGTCCATGTCGGCGCGCAGCCCGATCATGCGTCCGCTGTCGCAGCGCTTGCCGCGAATCACGCCCACCACGCCGGTCTTGCCGATGCCGCGATGCACCTCGATGCCCAGCGCCTCAAGCGCGCCGGCCACAATCCCGGAGGTTCGGACTTCCTCGAAGCCCAATTCAGGATGCGCATGCAAATCGCGCCGCAGCGCCGTCAATTCGTCATGAAATAGGCGAATTGATTCCAAAGGAGATCGTGCGTACATAGGAGGTTACAGAATGACGTGGTAGGGGGGACAGTCTGTGCATTTTAGTTGCTACAGAGGATAAATGCCTTTGTCTTTACGAGAGAGACACGTTATGCTCCGGCCGCAGGACAATTTTTCCAACAGCCAGAGAAGGAGCGCCGCATTATGGCCACAACCTCCAAACCCGCGACCGCGCGCAAGCCGAACGCTGCATTCATGAAGCCCCTGACCCCCAGCGCCGAATTGGCCGCTGTCATCGGCTCGGAAGCCGTGCCGCGTACCGAGGTCACCAAGAAGATCTGGGAATACATCAAGAAGCACAACCTGCAAGATGCCAGCAACAAGCGCAACATCAACGCCGATGCCAAGCTGCGTCCGATCTTTGGCAAAGATCAGGTCACGATGTTCGAACTGACCAAACTGGTCAACGCACATCTGAAGTAAGCAGGCAAAGGGCGTACCCCGTACGTCCCTGCCTCTTGGATTGTCGCGACGCCCTGGCTCACGCCGGGCTAGCACACCCTCCTCTCGCGCAAGTTCCATTTCCCGCGCGACACCCTGCTCCACATTCTGTGGACACGGCACACTCCCTCACTTGTTCCTGTCGATCCCATTTCGCTGATCGCTAGGCTTGGCGCGCCTCTTCGAGCAACCAGCTTCGAAACGCAGCCACCTCCGGACGTTGCGCGGACGAGCGCGCATACACGATCCAATAGCTGTAATCGTTCGGTAAAGCATGCTCGAACAGTCGCACCAGACGCCCCTTTCGCAAGTCGTCCGCAGCCAGCATCAGGCGCCCCAACGCGACGCCTTGTCCCTCGATCGCAGCCTGCAATACCAACGCCGCATCGTTGAAGACAAGACCCTGCGAAAGGTCCAATGCGACGTCGGTATGTTGGCACCACTGCTGCCACGCCGCGCGCGGCTGATCATGCAGTAGCGCCACGCGCTTCAGATCCTCCGGCCGCTTAAGCGCCGGCGGCCCGGCAGCCAACGCAGGGCTGCAGACCGGGCTCAAGAACTCGCGTGCAATCAGGTCGGCCTTGAGGCCAGGCCAACGCCCCAATCCCGAACGGATGCCGATGTCGAACGCGTCATCGCCGCTCCACAGCTGCACCGAGCTCGTCACCCTCAATTCCACGTCGGGATGCCTGGCACGAAAAGCCGGCAAGCGCGGCAACAACCATCTCGACGCAAAGGAAGGCAGCACCGAGATCCGCAAGGGCCCCTCGTGCTTGTCGCGCACGCGCTCGGTCGCCGCCGCCATCTGATCAAACACTTGCGACAGTTCGGCCAGATAGGCCGTGCCCTTTTGCGTGAGGGCCAATGCATGGCCTCGGCGCGTGAACATGGGATGACCCAGCCAGTGCTCCAGCTGCCGCACCTGATGGCTGATCGCCGCCTGCGTGACGCAGAGCTCAGCCGCGGCCAGCGTAAAGCTCATATGCCGCGCAGCGGCCTCAAAGGCGCGCAACGCGCCCAACGGTGGCAGACGGCGCATGTTCTCGATTAGTTCAGTTTATCGAAGGGATGAGAATAGATCGTTTGGCGCCGCCCCGGAAGCGCTATCTACTACGACCTCGCCCGCTCACGGAAACCCCCGGGGGACTGGCGGCAACCACATTCGAAGGAAGCGGTAATGATCGGGTGGGAAAGTTGGATCGTTTTCCTGGGGTACGCCATTCCCATGATCATCAGCCCGGGGCCGGGCAACACACTCTTGGCCACCGCCGGCGGCCGCTACGGGATCAAGGGCTCGGTGCCGTTCTGGATCGGCTTCGAAGCCGGCAACCTGGTGCTCTGCGCGCTCTACGGGTTTGGCTTGGGCGGCACGCTGCACGAGTACCCGCAACTCCACACCGTCCTGAAATGGGCGGGGGCCGCCTACCTGCTTTATCTCGCCTGGGGCTTCTTCCGCGCATCCGTGGCGCCCGATCATGCAACGCGGCCGCAGAAAGCAATGGACTTTCGGGACGGTTTCATCTGCGTCGCGCTAAACCCCAAAATCCACTCAATGATCGTGGTCATGTTCGCGCAATTCCTCACGCCTGGCGCCAGCCTCGCCATCCAGGTGACGCAGTTAAGCGCCGCCTTCGTTGTCCTGGGCCTGTTCTGCCATTTCCCCTGGATCTATGGCGGCCAGGTTATCCTTGGACGGTTCAATACGCCACGTGCGGTACGCATCCAGGCCGCGGTCTTCGGCGTCTCGATGCTTGCTGTCGCCGCCTATGTCGTCCTGTCCTAAGTACCTGTCCTTGGCACTGCAGCAAACGCCCATGAAAAAGGCCGGCGATCTCGCCGGCCTTTCTTGTTGCTGTTGCCCGAATTGCTTTCAGGTCACGCGTAGGTGGTGGGCGCCGCCCCTTCCAGCAACGCCAGCCAGCCCTTGATCAGGCGATACAGCACCCACACAACGGTTGCGATCAGGCCGATCCAGCCAATGAAGATGTAGACGGCGATACCGCTGATGGCCAACCACAACATGGCCCACCAGAACGTGCGCAGCATCCAGTCGAAGTGGGCAGCGTAAACCGTGCCGGCCGCATCCGAGCGCTTCAGATACATCAGCACAACGGCGGCTAATGTCGCGATGCCCAGAATTCCACTCGTCAGAAAGCCCAAGGCAAACAAGCCGTAAGCCACGTGGGTCAACGTGCGCAGGTCCAACTTCGTACCGGGCACGGGGGTCTGGGTATCACTCACGATAACGCTCCAACGAATTGACTCGGTCAATCTTACCGCACAAAGCCCCCCCGCCCACGGGCGTTGTTATTTGTGCACATTCAGCATTGGCGCGGCTTGCAGCCTGATTGACGACCCGCAAAGCGCTTCGATTTGAAGGAGTTGTCGCCAGCCATTCAGGCCGCCCTCGCCCAAAGACAAAGCCCCGCCGGGAACCGGCGGGGCTTTGAGGGATAAGAGCTTGACGATGACCTACTTTCACAGACGTCCGTCCACTATCATCGGCGCGAAGGCGTTTCACTGTCCTGTTCGGGATGGGAAGGAGTGGTACCACCTTGCTATGGTCGTCAAGCGTAACTGCTTGAGCGGCTGCCTGAAACTTCAACCGCTCGAATCTTGGCGTACTTCTTGGGTCTTGCTGGGTCTTGCCCAGGTACTGCAGCGGATCCCGCTCTACGCCTGTGGCCGCAAACAATGCCGCCTTCAATACGCAGGGGTTCTCACTCTA
>NZ_JBYOKH010000054.1:0-47129 GCF_057799415.1 Achromobacter sp. 18P8.1.1
GGGGGGGGGGGGGGGGGGGCGGGGGGGGGGGGGGGGGGGGGGGGGGGGGGGGGGGGGGGGGGGGGGCGCCCCCCCCCAGCGCGGTGCCCCAACTTCCCGCACCCAGGACGGCGACGCGCAAGCGCGGCTCAGTGGGATTGTTCATCGGGGCGCGGCGTGCTTATTGGCGGGTGGCGCTGGGGGGCAGGATGATGCCCGAGTCGCTACCGGCGCCATTGCCGTTGGCGGCGCCTTGCTGCTGTTGCAGCTCGGCCAGGCGTTGCTCGTACAGGGCCTGGAAGTTCACTTCCGTCAGGTGCAGCGGCGGCATCGAGGTGCGGGTGATCGCGTCGGCGATGTTGGCGCGCAGGTACGGGTACAGCATCGTCGGGCAGACAATGCCCAGCAGCGGATCCAGCTGCTCTTCCGGGATGTTGGCGGCTTCGAAGATGCCGGCTTGCGTGCCTTCGACCAGGTACACGACCTTGTCGTTGATGCGGGTGGTGACGGTGACGGTGACCGTGGTCTCGAACACGGTTTCGGCCAGACGCTGGCCGCCCACGGTGATGCTCACTTCAACCTGGGGCGCTTCTTGCTCCAGGAAGACGTGGGGCGCGTTCGGCATTTCCAGCGAAAGGTCTTTCAGGTAGACGCGTTGCAGATTGAACGAGGGCGCGTCGTTGCCGCCTTCTTGCTGGGTGTTTTGGTCTTGATCAGCCATGAGTGTTTCCGTTGGTGGGAGGGGGCAAAAATGAGGCGATTAGCCGTTGAGCAAGGGGGCAAGGCCACCCGAGCGGTCCAGGGCCATCAAGTCGTCGCAACCGCCGACATGGGTATCGCCGATGAAGATCTGCGGCACGGTGCGCCGGCCGGTACGTTCGATCATGACATCGCGCTGGGACGGGTCCCGGTCGATCTGGATGATCTCCAGGTCGGTCACGCCGCGTTGCTCGAGCAGCGCCTTGGCGCGCGCGCAATAAGGACAATAGTCCTTGCTGTACATGACAACTTTATTCATAGGCGCTCCTGCGATTCGGTAGGGAAAGGGAAGGGGACGGGCGCCCCGGTTCAACCCTTCTGGGTGACCGGCAGGCTGGCGGTCGACCAGGCGCGCATGCCGCCATCCAGCGGCACCACGTCGGCGAAGCCTTGCGCACGCAGCTTGGCGGCGGCGCGGGCGGAATCACGGCCATTGTCGCAAACCACGACCAGCGGCTTGTTCTTGGGCAGCGAGGCGGCCTTCTGTTCGATGTCGGCGGCCGGCACGTTGCGGGCCTGAGCGATGTGGCCGGCCTGGAATTGCTCGGCGGGGCGCACGTCGACCCAGACGGCGTTGCGCTGGTTGACCATCTGGATGGCTTCGCCGGTGCTGACGGCCGAGCCGGTACGTCCCTTGCGCAGGGCCGGAATGGCCAGCATCACGCCGGAGATGACGGCGACGGCGACGATGAAGACGTTGTTTTTATCGAGCAAGAATTGCAGAAGATCCACGGGGCATCCTGAAGTACGGCGACAAGCCTGGTAGGGGCGAACCCTTGGCCTTCCCTTAGGTGCCGCGCCAGGGAAATGGACGGGTGCGCCGGGGCAAAATCAAGGGCAAAATCACTCAATTATAAAATGAGCGCATTCTTTAACCATCCCTTAACTTTAACCCGCGCGGAAAGCGTGCCAAACCATGCATAAACTTGTTCTGATGCGCCACGGCGAAAGCCAGTGGAATCTGGAAAACCGCTTCACCGGCTGGACGGACGTCGACCTGACCGAAACCGGCCGTGAACAGGCCCGCAAGGCCGGTGAATTGCTGAAGAAAGAGGGTTACACCTTCGATCTGGCCTATTCGTCGCTGCTCAAGCGCGCCATCCGCACCCTGTGGATCGCGCTGGACGCCATGGACGCCATGTACACCCCGGTGGGCGTGAACTGGCGCCTGAACGAACGCCACTACGGCGCCCTGCAGGGCTTGAACAAGGCTGAAACCGCCGCCCAGTACGGCGACGAGCAGGTGCTGATCTGGCGCCGCGCTTACGCCATCGCCCCGGAACCGCTGTCGCTGGACGACAAGCGCCATCCGCGTTTCGACAGCCGCTACGCCAAGATCCCGGCCGACCAGCTGCCGGCCACCGAGTGCCTGAAAGACACCGTGGAACGCGTGCTGCCGTTCTGGAACGATTCCATCGCCCCGGCCATCCGCGCCGGCCGCAAGGTTCTGGTCGCCGCCCACGGCAACAGCTTGCGCGCCCTGATCAAGCACCTGGACAATGTGTCCGATGACGACATCGTCAACCTGAACATTCCTACCGGCCAGCCGCTGGTCTACGAATTGGATGATGACCTGCGTCCGATCCGCCACTATTATCTGGGCGATGCCGCCGAGATCGAGGCGGCCATGGCAGCGGTAGCCGCCCAGGGTAAGGCTAAGAAGGACTGATATTTCTATGCGTCGCACGGCAGGGGTGTTGTTGGCGGTCATGTTGACCGGTGGGGTGCTATCGGCTCGCGCTGCGCCCAACGACCTTGCCGGACGCCAGTCCGACGCCGAACGTCAGCAGGCCGCCTTGCGGGACCGCATCGAAAACCTGCAAAAGGATATCGACGGCCGCGAGGCTGCCCGAAAGGAAGCGGCCGACGCGCTCAAGCAGTCGGAATCCTCCATTTCCAAGATCAACCTGCGCTTGCGGGAGCTGGCCGAGGCCAACCGCCAGGCGCAGGCCGACCTGACCGGCCTGGAAAAGCAGATCGGCGCGCAAGAGGTGGTGCTGGCAAAGCGCCGCGCGGAGCTCGCCGACCAGTTGCGCACCCAGTACACCAGCGGCTTGTCGCCCTGGACGGCGCTGCTGTCCGGCGACGATCCTCAGGTGCTGGGCCGCAATCTGGGCTATCTGGACTACGTGTCCCAGGCCCGTGCCAACGCCGTGCAGGCGCTACGGGCCGACATTGAACGCCTGGCGGCGCTGCAGACCCGCGCCGACGCGCGTCGCAGCGAGATTGAAAAAGTCGTGGCCGAAACGTCCGAGCAGAAGACCGCGCTCGTCGGCCAGCAGAAGGAACGCGCTACGCTGCTGGCGCAGCTGGAAGGGCAGATCGCCGCCCAGCGCGCCGAAGCCAACAAGCTAGGCCGGGACGACCAGCGCCTGTCGCGCCTGATTACCGACCTGGACGCGGCGATCGCCAAGCAGATCGAAGAGGCGCGTAAAGCCGAAGAGGCGCGCAAGAAAGCCGAGGAAGCCCGCCGGGTGGAAGAAGCCCGGCGCGCCGCCGAAGAGGCCAAAAAGCGCGCCGAGGCGCAACGCCGCGCGGACGACGCCCGCAAGAAGGCCGAGGCGGACCGCAAGCTGGCGGCCGACGACGCCGCCCGGCGTGACCGCGACAGCCGCGATGCGCGCGAAGCCGCCCAGGCCCGCGAACAGGTGGAAGCGGCGTCGCGCCAAAACCGCGGCCCGGTCGCCGTGGCCGACCCGGATGCCGCCGGATTACGTCCGGCTGAACAGCGGCACACCCGCCTGACCGACCCGGCCGACACGCCGGCCCCGGCAAAACCCGCGGATCCCCCCAAAAAGGCGGAACCAGTCGAAGCCGAAACCACTCCAACCCGCAGTGCATCGGCCCAGCAGGCCTCCCGTGCCACCCCGCTTGGCGGCGGCAACGGCTTGAAGCATGGCCTGGCCATGCCGGTGCGCGGGCAGGTGCAGGGCCGTTTCGGGGTAGACCGCCCGGATGGCGGCGTCTGGCGGGGCGTGGTGCTGCGCGCGCCGGAAGGCACCCCCGTCAAGGTGGTGGCGC
Source organism: Achromobacter sp. 18P8.1.1 (assembly GCF_057799415.1). Lineage (NCBI taxonomy): Bacteria > Pseudomonadati > Pseudomonadota > Betaproteobacteria > Burkholderiales > Alcaligenaceae > Achromobacter > Achromobacter sp. 18P8.1.1. Next base: position 3,760 of record NZ_JBYOKH010000054.1, read on the forward strand.
CAGGCACGGTCGTTTACGCGGAATGGCTGCGCGGCTTCGGCAACCTCATCATTGTGGATCATGGCCAGCAATACCTGACCGTCTATGCTTACAACCAAAGTCTGCTCAAGCGAGTGGGAGATTCGGTGACAGGTGGCGATACTATTGCTACGGTAGGGGCAACCGGCGGCCAAGTGGAATCCGGCCTATACTTTGAAATTCGCCATCGTGGCGCTCCTGTGGATCCGGCCCAGTGGCTGGCCCAGTAAGGGGCATTGGCAAAATTGTCGTTGGTAAAAAACCGTTGGTGAATTACCAAACCCCATCGGCGAAAACAAAATTCGGGAAGTGTGCATGGGCACTCGTAAGTTTCGCGGTTTCGGTCTGATTGCCATCGGCGCGGTGGCTGGCGTATTGCTTAGTGTTGGCGTGACAGCCGTCGCCCAGCGCGGCAGTCCCTTGCCCCTGGACGAGCTCAGGCAACTGACCAGTGTTTTCGCGGCCATCAAGAACAACTATGTCGAAGCGGTCGACGACAAGACCCTGATCGACAATGCCATTTCGGGCATGGTCTCCAACCTGGATCCGCATTCCGCCTATCTGGATGCCGACGCCTTCCGCGAAATGCAGACGGCCACGCAAGGCGAGTTCGGCGGCCTGGGCATCGAGGTCGGCGCGGAAGACGGCTTCGTGAAGGTGATCTCGCCGATCGAAGGCACGCCCGCCGCGCGCGCTGGCGTCATGGCCGGCGACCTCATCATCAAGATCGACGACACGCCCACCAAGGGCATGACGCTGAACGACGCGGTCAAGCTCATGCGCGGCGCACCCAAGTCGCCGATCACGCTGACCATCATGCGCGCCGACCGTCCCCAGCCCATCGTGCTGAAGATCGTCCGCGACATCATCAAGGTGCGCAGCGTGCGCAGCAAGATGCTGGACAACGGCGTGGGCTACATCCGCGTCGCGCAGTTCCAGGAAAAAACCGGTTCGGACCTTGCCAAGGAACTGAAGGAATTGGGCGCCAAAGAGCCGCTCAAGGGCCTGGTTCTGGATCTGCGCAATGACCCGGGCGGCCTGTTGACCAGCGCCATCGGCGTGTCCGGCGCCTTCCTGCCGGCCGACGCCCTGGTGGTGTCCACCGACGGCCGCACGCCCGATGCTCGCCACAAGTACCTGGCCACGCCGTCGGAATACGCCCGCGGTGAAAGCAACTACCTGGCGGGCCTGCCGGCCTGGACCAAGACGGTGCCGATGGTGGTGCTGGTGAACGTCGGTTCGGCCTCGGCTTCCGAGATCGTGGCCGGCGCGCTGCAGGACCACAAGCGCGCCAAGGTGCTGGGCAACCGCACGTTCGGCAAGGGCTCGGTGCAGGTCATCCTGCCGCTGTCGGAAAGCACCGCGGTCAAGCTGACCACGTCGCGCTACTTCACCCCCAACGGCCGTTCCATCCAGGCCACGGGCATCGAACCGGACTACGTCGTTGCCGATACGGCCGACGGCGACCTGTTCCGCCTGCCGCGCGAAGCCGACCTGCAACGCCACCTGTCCAACCCGGGCACGTCGAACGAAGTGAAGTCCAATTCTGACCAGGACAACGTCGACGTTCCGACCAAGGTGTTCGAATTCGGCGGCAAGGACGACTTCCAGCTGCAGCAAGCGCTGAACGTGCTGGCCGGCAAGCCGGTGCAAAAGGGTTCGGCCCGCGCGCAAGCCAAGGCTGACGCCAAGGCCGGCGGCGGCACGCCCACGCGCATGAAGATCACGCCGACCGGAGTCGAGCCCAGCAAGGACAAATGAACGACGAGCAACTGCTGCGCTACGCCCGCCACATCCTGCTCGACGAGCTTGGAATCGAAGGGCAGGAAAAACTGCTGGCGGCGCGTGTGCTCATCGTGGGGGCGGGTGGACTGGGTTCACCCGCTGCGCTCTACCTGGCCACCGCCGGCGTGGGCGACATCACCCTGGCTGACGACGACGTAGTCGAGCTCAGCAACCTGCAACGCCAGATCCTGCACACCACCGCCAGCGTCGGCCGCCCCAAGGCCGAGTCCGGGCGCGACATGCTGGCAGCGTTCAACCCGCAAGCGCAGGTCCATGCCCGCGTCGAGCGCCTGAAAGACCAGGCGCTGTCCGACGCCGTCGCCGCAGCCGACCTGGTGCTGGACTGCACCGACAACTTCACCACCCGCCACGCCATCAATCGCGCCTGTGTGCAGCATCGCAAGCCGCTGGTGTCCGGCGCGGCGATCCGCTTTGACGGGCAGGTCAGCGTCTATGACCTGCGCGACGACAACTCGCCCTGTTACCACTGCCTGTTCCCGGAAGCCGACGACGTCGAGGAAGCCAACTGCGCCACGATGGGTGTGTTCGCGCCGGTGGTCGGCATCATCGGCAGCATGCAGGCGGCCGAAGCGCTCAAGCTGTTGTCCGGCGTGGGCGAAAGCCTGTCCGGGCGCCTGCTGTGGCTGGACGTGCGCACCATGCAATGGCGCAGCGTCAACGTCCAGCGCGACCCGGAATGCGCGGTCTGCGGCCATCGCGGGCACTGACCCAGCCGTCTCACGCCAAGCGAAAATTCGTCTCACGCCGTGGCCTTATTGCCCTCGGGGACAATATTAAAGGCTTGAAATACCTGCTATAACGCCAGCCAGCCTACTTAATTCTGGTGATGGCGATGGACGTGACGGTGTGGAAACAGGACTGAAGTTCAGCTTGCCCCGGTGGCGCCTGACGCGGTGGTTGACGCACGCCGGGCAAGACACGCCTCCCGATATCCGCGCGGCGCTGATCGCCAGCCTGTTCGGCACGCTTCCCATCTTTGCCGGCGGGGTCATCAATACCCTGATGATTTCCGGCGTGGTCACCTGGCGTCGCCCTGAACCCCTGTACATCTCGTGGCTGGTACTCGAGCTGGTGCTGGCCATCATCCGGGTCACGATCCTGCGGTCCGCCTTGCGCGCCGCGCCCAAAGGCGGCAACACCCATACCGATCTCTACATCCTGCTGGCGCTGCTGTGGGCGTTCAGCGTGGGCTACGGCGTGTTCATCACCTTCCTCAATGGGGATTGGCTGGCCGCCACGCTGGCGGGCGTGTCCTGCGGCGCGATGGCCGGCGGCATCTGCTTTCGTAACTACGGCGCGCCCCGGCTGGTCGGCGCCATGATCTTCCTGAGCCTGGGGCCCATGTGCCTGGGCGCCTTGTTCACGGGCGAATACGTCACGGCCATCGTCTTCATCCAGATCCCGTTCTATCTGGTCAGCATGAGCATCGCCTCGCATCGCTTGAACCGCATCCTGGTGTCCACCATGCTGGCCGAGCGCGACAGCGAGCGCCGCGCCAGCGAAGACGCGCTGACGGGCCTGGCCAACCGCAGCGGCCTGCAGGTGGCGTTGGAGCGGGTGTGCGCCAGTGCGCGCGGGCACGACAGCCACGCCGCGCTGCTGTACATGGACATGGACGATTTCAAGCGGATCAACGACACCTATGGCCATGCCGCGGGTGACCAGGTGCTGACCACCATCGCCCAGCGCATGCGCGGCATGCTGCGGGTGGATGACGTGGCGGCCCGGATCGGGGGCGACGAATTCATCGTGCTGGTGACCGGCATCGACGCCACGGCGGCGCTGCGCTTGGGTGAACACTTGCTGCGCGACGCCTCCCAGCCGATTGCGCTGGCGGACGGCACGCGGGTCAGCGTGGGCCTGTCGATCGGTATTTCGATCATTTCGGCGGCCAATCGCAGCCCGCAGGCCGCCCTGGATTCGGCGGACGCCGCCTTGTACCGCGCCAAGGCGCGGGGCGGCCGCTGCTGCGAGATCGTCGGGGGCGCCGAAGTCGAAGACGCCACGCTTTCCAGCGGCAACGGAGAGCCTGCCACGGCTTGATAGGCGCGGCCGGGCAGGTCATCAGTGGCTTTTTTGGCCTAAAGTTATCAGATAACCTGAAAAGTAGCCCTATAATCGATCCATGCTGACCAAGACCCTGACCCTGACCGAACAGGTCGCCCGCCAGATCGCGACAGACATCGCCGACGGCGTGCATCCCGTGGGCGCCAAATTGCCGCCTGGTCGTATCCTGGCCGAGCAGTACGGCGTCAGCGCCGCCGTGATCCGCGAAGCGACCGAACGCCTGCGCGCCCAAGGGATGATCCAAAGCCGCCAGGGTTCCGGCAGCACGGTGGTGTCGCGCACGGGCGCCCAGGGCTTCCAGGTGTCCAGCGGCATCGGCGTGGACCGCGCCCAGCTGGCCAACGTCTACGAATTGCGGATGGAACTGGAGGGCGGCGCGGCCGCGTTGGCGGCCCTGCGCCGTAACGCCACCGATCTTGCCGCCATGGCCGAGGCGCTGGCCGCCCTGGAGGCCCATCTTGAACATCCCGAACAAGGGGTGGAACACGACGTGGCGTTCCACCTGGCCATTGCCGCGGCGACGCACAACAGCACTTATCAAGAACTGCTGCAGTACCTGAACCTGCAACTGCGGCTGGCGGTACGCACTGCGCGGTCCAACAGCCGTTTGCAGGACGGCCTGACCGCGACCGTGCATCAGGAGCACGTCGCCGTCTTCGAGGCCATCCGCGCCGGCAATCCCGAACAGGCCCGCCAGGCGGCGGTCTTCCATTTGCAGCAGGCGGCCAGCCGCCTGCAACTCGATCCCCTCTTTTCCGCGGCAACGCAGACACCATGAGCGCATCCGATTTCACTCAACGCCTGACCCAGGCCCTGGGCCCTGACACCGTCTACACCGCCGACGCGGACATCGCGCCCTGGCTGTCCGACTGGCGCGGCCTGTACAACGGCCACGCCCAGGCAGTCGTGCGTCCGCGCACCACCGCCGACGTTGCCGCCTGCCTGGCCTTGTGCCAGCAAGAGGGCGTGCCGGTGGTGCCGCGCGGCGGCAATACCGGCCTGTGCGGTGGCGCCACGCCGGATGGCAGCGCGAAAAACGTGGTGCTTAGCCTGGACCGCATGAACGCCGTGCGTTCCATCGACACGGTAGCCAACACGATGGTGGCTGAAGCCGGCGCCATCCTGGGCAACCTGCGCCGCGCGGCGCAGGACGCCGGACGCCTGCTGCCGTTGAGCCTGGCGGCGGAAGACTCCAGCCAGATCGGCGGCAACGTCGCCACCAACGCCGGCGGCGTGAACGTGGTGCGCTACGGCATGGCGCGCGAACTGGTGCTGGGCCTGGAGGCGGTGTTGCCCACGGGCGAGATCTTCAACGGCCTGCGTACGCTGCGCAAAGACAACACCGGCTACGACCTGAAGCAGTTGCTGATCGGCTCCGAAGGCACGCTGGGCGTGATCACGGCAGTGGCGTTGCGCCTGTTTCCGCGTACCGATGTGCGTTCGGTGGTGCTGACGGCGGTGGAGTCGCCCGCGCAGGCGCTGCAGTTGTTCGAGATCCTGTTCGAACAATGCGGCGCGCGGCTGCAGGCGTTCGAATACTTTTCGGGCGACTGCCTGGACCTGGTGCTGACGCATGCGGAAGGCGTGCAAGAGCCGTTCGATCAGCGCTACCCGGCCTATGTGCTGGTGGAGCTGGCTGATACGGCGGACGAGGCGGGCCTGACGACGCTGCTGGAAAACGTGATCGGCACGGCGCTGGAACGCGGCCTGTGCCTGGATGCTGCGGTGTCGGCGTCGTTGTCGCAACTGCAAACGCTGTGGAAGTTGCGCGAAGAAATCTCGGAAGCCCAACGCGCCGACGGCCCGCACTTGAAGCACGACGTGTCGCTGCCGATCGAGCGCATCCCGGATTTCATGGTGTCGGCAGAAGCGCGCGTGCGCGCGCTGTACCCGGATATCCGCCCGTTCATCTTCGGCCACTTCGGCGACGGCAACTTGCACTACAACCTGTCACGCCCGGCAGGCGCCGATCGCGACTGGGTGGCGGTGAATGGCGCGGCGATCACGGATGCGGTTCTTGATGAAGTGAATCGCTATGGCGGCAGCATTTCCGCGGAACACGGGATCGGGCAGCTGAAGCGGGAACATTTCCTACATAGCAAAGATGCCGTGGAGTTACGGTTGATGCGTGAGATCAAGAAGGTGATGGATCCGGCGGGGATCATGAATCCGGGGAAGTTGCTGTAGGGGTGTTGTCGGTTGCTGCTTGGGGGTTCGTCGCGTTGTCGTGGCTTCGTGGGACGCTCGTCGTCGGGGTCGGGTGGGTGGCGCGCGCCCGCGATTGCGGTCCGGAGCCTTCGCTCCGGACGGCCCCGTCGTCATCTTCGTCCAGGCCTGCGGCCTTCCCTTCAGATTCCCTCGGGCGCATCAAGGTTGCGCGCCACCCACCCGACCCCGGCGACGAGCTGCGCCGTCTGAGTTCGATGCGCTGCTGGAGCGCTGTTTACTGACGAGATTTTCGGGGCCCGCCGAATGCGTCCGCGCGGGCGGCCGCATTCGGCATACGCGTCGTTGATGCGTCGGGGTGGTAGTCGCTTGCGCGCGGGGGGCGAGTGGTTTTCTATTGGCCCCGCGGTGGGGGGGGTGGAGCGACGGGTGGCGCACGGCGGATAGCTGTTTGCTTGTCCAGACCTGTACGCGCGCAACCCATCGTGTCGGCATGCGTCGATGATGGGTTACGTGCGGCATGCCTTGCGTGTACTTGCGTAAACCGGAACGCACTCCACCCATCCTACAGAGCATGATCCGCATCCTTGCACCCACACGCGAAGCGAAACACGCGACGGCGCAAGACGATGCGTAAGCGCCCGAAGGCCGCCCGCGCGCCACCCGTCTAAATGGGAGGCCGGTGATGGGATCCGGCGATGTGTCGTTCCTCTGACGAATTGCTCGTCAATCGTAGGATGGGTGGAGCGCGGCAAATGCGGCATAAGAATCAGGACGCATGCCGCGCGCAACCCATCGTGTCGGCATGCATCGATGATGGGTTACGTGCGGCATGCCTTGCGTGTACTTGCGTAAACCGGAACGCACTCCACCCATCCTACGGAACATGATTCGCATCCTTGCACTCACACGCGAAGCGGAACACGCGACGACGCAAGACGATGCGTAAGCGCCCGAAGGCCGCTCGCGCGGCCGGCCGGGAGCGGGCACCGCAAGATCTTCCACCACGCCCCGCCGTGGAGAAGAACCTTAAGCACGCCGATCTCCCCAGCCGCCATGAGATTTCGGCTAGTGGAGTCCGGTGTGTTGGGGGTCTGGGGTGCGAGGGGCGTCGATAAGCCCGAGGGAATCTGAAGGAGCTGCCGCAGGCAGTGACGAAGATGACGACGGGGCAGTCCGGAGCGAAGGCTCCGGACCGCAATCGTTGCCCCTCGTACCCCAGACCCCCAACGCGACGGACGCCTAAAGAACTCGACCCCCGCCGCACGCCATCACCAACAAAAACCCTACTGCCGCTGATAAACCTCAGTCCCCTTCTTAACGAACTCCACTGACTTCTCCTGCATTCCCTTCTGCAACGCATCCTTCTCACTGACCCCTTGCGCCGCCGCGTAATCCCGCACGTCCTGCGTGATCTTCATGCTGCAGAAATGCGGTCCGCACATCGAGCAGAAGTGCGCCACCTTCATGGAGTCCTTCGGCAGCGTCTCGTCGTGGAACTCCTTGGCGGTGTCCGGATCCAGGCCCAGGTTGAACTGGTCGTCCCAGCGGAATTCGAAGCGCGCTTTTGACAGGGCGTTGTCGCGGATCGCGGCGCCGGGGTGGCCCTTGGCCAGGTCGGCGGCGTGGGCGGCGATCTTGTACGTGATGATGCCGTCCTTCACGTCCTTCTTGTTCGGCAGGCCCAAGTGCTCCTTCGGCGTCACATAACAGAGCATCGCCGTGCCGTACCAGCCGATCAGCGCGGCGCCGATGCCGGAGGTGATGTGGTCGTACCCGGGGGCGATGTCGGTCGTCAGGGGGCCCAGCGTGTAGAACGGCGCCTCGTGGCAGTGTTCCAGCTGCAGCTCCATGTTTTCCTTGATCATCTGCATCGGCACGTGGCCGGGGCCTTCGATCATCACCTGCACGTCGTGCTTCCAGGCGACCTGCGTCAGTTCGCCCAGCGTCTTCAGTTCGGCGAACTGGGCTTCGTCGTTGGCGTCGTAACCCGAGCCCGGGCGCAGGCCGTCGCCCAGCGAGAAGCTGACGTCGTAGGCCTTCATGATGTCGCAGATGTCTTCGAAGCGCTCGTACAGGAAGCTTTCCTTATGGTGCGCCAGGCACCACTTGGCCATGATCGAGCCGCCGCGCGAGACGATGCCGGTCATGCGGTCGGCCGTCATCGGAATGAACGGCAGGCGCACGCCGGCGTGGATCGTGAAGTAGTCCACGCCCTGTTCGGCCTGTTCGATCAGCGTGTCGCGGAAGATCTCCCACGTCAGGTCCTCGGCCTTGCCATCCACCTTTTCCAGCGCCTGGTATATCGGCACCGTTCCAATCGGCACGGGTGAGTTGCGGATGATCCATTCGCGCGTTTCGTGGATGTGGCGGCCGGTGGACAAGTCCATCACCGTGTCGCCGCCCCAGCGGATGGCCCAGGTCATCTTCTCCACTTCTTCGCCGATGCCGGAGCTGACGGCCGAGTTGCCGATGTTGGCGTTGATCTTCACCAGGAAGTTGCGGCCGATCGCCATGGGCTCGACTTCGGGGTGGTTGATGTTGGCGGGGATGATGGCGCGGCCGCGTGCGATCTCGTCGCGCACGAATTCCGGCGTGATGGCGGCGGGGATGGCGGCACCGAACGATTGGCCGGGGTGCTGGCGCAGCAGGCGCTTAACCATCTTTTCGCCGTCGGGGCCGCTGTCGCGCAGCGTTTGCAGATAGTGCTCGCGGCGCAGGCTTTCGCGGATCGCCACGTATTCCATCTCGGGCGTGACGATACCGCGGCGCGCATAGTGCATCTGCGATACGTTGGCGCCGGATTTGGCGCGGCGCGGCGGGCGCTGCAGGTCGAAGCGCATGGCCGTCAGCTTGGGATCGGTCAGGCGTTCGCGGCCGTAGTCGCTGGTCGGCCCCGACAGCACTTCCGTGTCGCCGCGTTCTTCGATCCAGGCGCGGCGCAGTTCGGGCAGGCCGCGGCGGATGTCGATCTTGACGTCGGGGTCGGTGTAGGGGCCGCTGCAGTCGTAGACCGTCAGTGGCGGGTTCTTTTCCCCGCCGAACATTGTCGGCGTGTCGTCCTGCTCGATCTCGCGAAAAGGGACGCGGATGTCGGGGCGCGAGCCCGTTTCATACACGCGGCGCGATTTGGGCAGCGGTGCGACGGCCGCCGCGTCGACTTCGGCGGTAGCGGCCAGGAATTTGGGATTGGCGTTCATGGAAAGCTCCAAGCGAGTTGTTGGAGCCGATCGGGAATGGACTTCCGCCAGGCGTGCGGGGACACGTGGCGGAAATACGGCTCCCAGCATCGGCATTATCCGTACTGGTACGAAGGGACTCTCTCAACACGTCCTGCCGGAAAGGCGGGACGAGTACCCCTGCGCGAAAGCGAAGTATAGAGCCACTGCGAGGAGGGCTGGTATTACTGCTTTACATTTGGATTCAGTCTGGGGCGACAGTGTCATTCAGGTTCGGTACACTTTTTCAATGAAATGCCCGGCAGGCAGTCGTCTTGTCGGGACCAGCCCACTTAAGAAGGAATCGAGCATGCAACTGACCCTACGCAAATTGGCGCCCGCCCTGGTTGTTGTGACGTTGGCGCTAGCAGGTTGCAAGACCGCCCCGACGAAGTCGTCCGGTGCCGCGGCCACGCCCGAAGCCGGCCAGCAGGCAACGCAGCCGGCCACCGCCTCGTCGGTGGACTTCTACCTGGCGCAGCAGCAGCCCGCGCCGGGCTTGCGCGAAATCGCGCTGCCTGACGGCAAGCTCTACATGCAGCAGACGCCCGTGCTGACGCGCGCTGACCTGACCGACGCCGCCGCGCTGGTGGATCGCCAAGGCCAAAACTTCGTGGGCCTGCGCTTCTCGGAAGCCGGTGCACGCAAGCTGACGGACGTCAGCACCAAGAACGTCGGCAACCGCCTGGCCCTGGTGATCGATCAGGAACTGGTCGCGGCCCCCAGCATCGCTGAACCGCTGAACCGCGGCGTGCTGGCATTTGGCGTGGCATCGGCCCAGGCCGCCTCTGAAATCGCTGCCAAGATCCGTGGCGATGCCGCACCGGCTCCGGCCGCAAACGGTACGGCGCCCGCGCCCAAGCCCTGATCTTCAGGCGGGCCTGCCCCGCTTACGCAAGACATAAAAAAATCCGCATCGAACGATGCGGATTTTTTTTGCCCGTGACAGGCGTAGGTATTCGGGGCAGGGCGATGCGGCGATCAGCCCGGCTTGCGTCCGCGTGGCTTGACGGCGCGGCGGGCGTGCGCGGTTTCGATGAAAGTCAGCGTCAGCGCTTCGAGTTGCACGCGGTCTTCGGGTGACAGCCCGTCGAACAGCGACGGCGCGATATTGGGATAAGGCCAGGGCGCATGCGGACGGCGCCGCTTGGGCAGGCGCGGCATGGTCTCGGCAACGCCGGCCGGCGGAAGCGTATCGGACAGGTCATAGCCTTCCATGGGCAGTTCCATGGGGCCCTTGCCGGTTTCAAGCCATTCCGCTTCGATTTTCAGAATCTGGGCTAGCTTGCGTACGGACCGGCTGGAGTGCCGAAGCCCGCTTTCGTAACTGGCGATTGCACTTTGCGAAATCCGCGCCAGACGCGCGAGCGTCTTCTGCGTGTGGCCACGCAGAAGACGGGCTTGCTTCAATCGGTCTGAAAATGTCTTCACGCATCGATTGAAGCTTGCTCGTCATCCACTTTGGTGGCTATAAGAATCACTAAAGTAATAATTCTAGAGGTATGTGGGCATGCAGGAACGGGGCAATGTGTTCGTCGTGCAACTTGATGAAATGACGAACAATAATTTCGTCGCTGCCTTGCGTGAATTCCAATGGCAGGTCAGCGCGTTCGAATCGCCGGCCGAACTCTTGGAGCGCCTGCAGACGGAGGATGCCGATGCGATGGTGCTGCGTGGCCGGGGCAAACGGATGCCGCAGCTGATTGCCGCGTTGCGTCGTGCGGCGCCGGATGCAGTAGTGGTGTGGCAGGCGCCCGCTGCCACGCCGCGCGAACGTGTCGAGGCCCTGGAGGCCGGCGTGGATGCCTATAGCTCTGTGCGTATGGAAGCGCCCGAGTGGGATGCGTTGCTGCGCAATGTGCGCCGACGGTTGCTGCCGCCGGCGACCGACGGGCCGGCGTGGCGCGTGCTTGGACGCGAACGGATGCTGTCCGGGCCCGCCGGTGAACGGCTGCCGCTTACCGTGACCGAGCGTGCTTTTTTTATCCGCCTGTTGAATGCGCCCGGCCAATGCCTGCGGCGCGAACGGTTCTTTCCAGGCAACCCGCAAGAGGGTGCGCGTAGCGTCGATGTGTTGGTGTCGCGGCTGCGCAGCAAGGCGCGCCGCCTTGATATCGACCTGCCGGTACTCGCCGTTCGCGGGTGGGGCTACATCTTCCTGCAGCACGACCCGGGCACGACGCGGCAGGGTGGCTGGAACCCTGCGCGAAACGCCGTGTATGGAAAGCCCTTAGAGCACGACCAGGTTGTCCCGGTGCATCAGCTCGGGTTCGGTCATGCTGCCCAGGATGCGGGCGATCTGGGATGACGGCTGGCGCAGGATGCGCCGCGTATCCACCGACGAATAGTTGATCAGGCCGCGGGCGCATTCGCGCCCCTGGCTGTCCACGCATGCGACGACGTCGCCGCGGCCGAACTCCCCTTCCACTTCCGTCACGCCGATCGGCAGCAGGCTCTTGCCTTCGCGCAGCAGCGCCTGCACGGCGCCGTCATCCAGCACGACGCGACCGCGCAGCCGCAGGTGGTCGGCCAGCCATTGCTTGCGGGCGGACCACACGGGCAGCACGGCGCGCAATTCGCTGCCGATGCATTCACCCTGGGCCAGGCGCGTCAGCACGTTGCGTTCGCGGCCCGAGGCGATGACGGTGTGCGCGCCGCTGTGGGCCGCGCGTTTGGCCGCCAGCACCTTGGTCAGCATGCCGCCGGTGCCGATGCCGCTGCCGGCGCCGCCGGCCATGGCTTCCAAGGACGGGTCGCCGGCTTGCGCATGCGACATGAACTTGGCTTGGGGGTTCTTGCGGGGATCGGAGTCGTACAGGCCGCGCTGATCGGTCAGGATGATCAGCGTGTCGGCCTCGATCAGGTTGGTGACCAGTGCGCCCAACGTGTCGTTGTCGCCCAGCCGGATCTCGTCCGTGACGACGGTGTCGTTTTCGTTGACGATCGGCACCACGCCCAGGCGCAGCAGCGCGAACAGCGTGCTGCGAGCGTTGAGATAGCGGTGGCGGTCGGCCAGGTCTTCGTGGGTCAGCAGGATCTGCGCGGTGCGCAGGCCGTACTCGGCGAATGCCGCTTCGTAGGCCTGGCACAGGCCCATTTGGCCTACGGCCGCAGCCGCCTGCAGTTCGTGCATGACGGAGGGGCGCTTGCGCCAACCCAGCCGCGCCATGCCTTCCGCGATGGCGCCGCTGGAGACCAGCACGATCTGCTTGCCCTGCTTGTGCAGGGCGGCGATCTGCGCGGCCCAGTGCGCGACGGCGGCGCGGTCCAGGCCTCGGCCTTCGTTGGTGACCAGCGACGAGCCGACTTTGGCGACGAGGCGCTGGGCGTGGGTGACGACGGAAACGGCGGGTGTTTCAGCAGACATGATGGGCGCCGGCTGCGGCGAAAAAAGACGTAATCGTAAGGACTGCGATTATGGCTTATTCGTCGCCGGCGCGCGGCGCGGCGGGCTTGTCGGCATCCGACCGGGTGTCGTCAAAGCGGGGGTCCGGCGCCACGTAGGTGCCCTCAGCCTGGTCGCGCGACACGTATTCCTTTTCGCGCTCGGCGTCCAGGTAGTCTTGCAGCGCGTACAGCAGGTCTTGCGTGCCTTCGCCCGTCAGGCCGGAAATGGCGAACACGGGGCCCTTCCAGTCGTAGAGCTCCAGGAAGCGGCGCTTGGTGTCTTCGGGGTCCGGCACCATGTCCAGCTTGTTCAGAACAAGCCAGCGCGGCTTTTCCGCCAGTTCCGGGTCGTAGCGGCGCAGTTCTTCAACGATGGCGCGCGCGTCGATCACGGCCTGCTCGACGGGGTCGGCGTCCGGATCCGGCGTGGACACGTCCACCAGGTGCAGCAGCACGCGGGTGCGCGCCAGGTGGCGCAGGAACAAGTGGCCCAGGCCCGCGCCTTCGGAGGCGCCTTCGATCAGGCCCGGAATGTCGGCCACGACGAAGCTGCGCGACGGCGAGGTGCGCACGACGCCCAGGTTGGGGTGCAGCGTGGTGAACGGGTAGTCCGCGATCTTCGGCTTCGCATTCGAGATGCGGGTGATCAGCGTGGACTTGCCGGCGTTCGGCAGGCCCAGGAGGCCCACGTCCGCCAGCACCTTCAGTTCCATGCGCAGGTAGCGGTGTTCGCCTTCCTTGCCGGGCGTCCACTGGCGGGGCGCGCGGTTCAGGCTGGACTTGAAATGGATGTTGCCCATGCCGCCCTGGCCGCCGGCGGCCAGCACGACTTTCTGCTCGTGCGTGTCCAGGTCGAACAGGACTTCGCCGGTTTCGGCGTCATGGATGACCGTGCCCACGGGCACGCGCAAGGTGATGTCCGGGGCGGCTGCGCCGTACTGGTCGGAGCCGCGGCCGTTCTCGCCGCCTTTGGCACGGTGCAGGCGCGCGTAGCGGAAGTCGATCAGCGTGTTGATGTTGCGGTCGGCTACCGCATAGATGGTGCCGCCGCGTCCGCCGTCGCCGCCGTCCGGGCCGCCTTTGGGGATGAATTTTTCGCGGCGAAAGCTCGCCACGCCATTGCCGCCTTTGCCGGCGACCACTTCAATGGTGGCTTCGTCTACGAATTTCATGGTGTTTGCGCGTGTAGTGGGTAATGGGGCAGGCGCCCAGGGGGCGCCGCCAGGAGGCATTGGAAAGCTTACTCGCCAATTGCCCTAAAACAAAAAAGCCCCCCACGCTGCACACACTTCGTGTGCTTGCTACCCCCCAAGGGGGCCGCATTTTGTCTTGGGGCGGCCCGGCGACAAAAAAGCCCTGCCGCATGCGACAGGGCTTTTGCCGTTCGGCAACGCGGTAAACCGCGTTGCGCTGACCGTGCTTGTCCGATTACTCGGCAGCGATGATCGAAACGGTCTGCTTGTTCAATGCGCCCTTGAAGCCGAATTGAACCTTGCCGTCGACCAGCGCGAACAGGGTGTGGTCCTTGCCCATGCCGACGTTCACGCCAGCGTGGAAGCGAGTACCGCGCTGACGCACGATGATCGAACCAGCGGGAATCAGTTCACCGCCGAAGGTCTTGACGCCCAGACGCTTTGATTCTGAGTCGCGTCCGTTTCGCGTAGAGCCGCCGCCCTTTTTCTGTGCCATGTTTAGCTCCTGCTAAGTGGTACCGAGTCGCTTCTTAAGCCGTGATGGCTTCGATGCGGATTTCGGTGTAGTTCTGACGGTGGCCCTGACGCTTCTGATAGTGCTTGCGACGGCGCATCTTGAAGATCTTGACCTTGTCGTGGCGGCCTTGCGCAAGAACCGTTGCCTTGACCACAGCGCCGGAGACGAGGGGCGTGCCAACTTTCAGTTGGTCGCCTTCGCCCACGGACAGCACTTGGTCCAGGGTGATTTCTTGCCCAATGTCTGCCGGTATCTGTTCTATCTTGAGTTTTTCGCCAGCGGCAACGCGATACTGCTTGCCACCGGTTTTTACGACCGCGTACATGGGGTGTTCCTTAAATAGGTAAATGGGTCTATCCGCGCGACCCGCCCTGCTGGGTGGGATTGCCGCCCTGGAAAGATCGCTTTCATGTCTTGATGCCAGAACCTGGCAAGAAGGAAAGCGCCTATGTGCTTTCAAGCTTAGTGCTTGGAAAGTACCCAGAGGGTTTACGCGAACAACCGACGTAATTCGGGCATTGCTGACCGAATCCAGGATATTAGCCCGGGACTTTTCAAAAGTCAAAAAGCCGTTGCAGGCTAAGGGCTTAGGTGTGGCGCCCAGGCTTCAAGCCGCGGGAATCACCCGCAACGCGATGTCGCGCGCCACTTGGCGGATGCCTTCCATCACGTCGCGCCGGTGGGCGTCGTCCAGGCGGTCGGTGGGGATCGATGTGCTGACCGCCACCCGCTTGCCCAAAGGCGTGACCCCGATGTAGGCCGCGTAGCAGACCAGGCCCGTCGCCACTTCCTCAAGATCCTGGCCCAGCCCCATCTGGCGCACCAGATCCAGTTCCTGGTAGAGCGCCTCCCGGGTGGCCAACGTGCGGTCGGTGACGCGCGGCAACTCAGCCGGCACACAGGCGGCCAGGGCGTCGGCGTCCAGGTTGGCCAGCAGCGCCTTGCCCAGGGCGCAGGCGTGGGCGGGCAGGCGCATGCCCAGTTCCGACACCAGCCGGACGGGGCGGCGGGCGTCTTCGCGGGCGATATAGACCACGTCGAAGCCGTCCAGCACGGCCAGTTGCACCACCTCGTTGCAGCGGGCGACGAAATCGCTGGCGGCCGCGTGGAAGGCGGCTTGCAGGCCGTCGTGGCGCAGGTAGGCAAAGCCCAGCGCCATCAGTTCGATGCCCACGATATAGCCGCCGTCCTTGCGTTCGATCCAGCGGCGGTGCTCCAGGCAGTCCAGCAGCAGGTACAGCGTGCTTTTGGCCAATTGGCAGGCTTGGGCCAGATCGGCAGCCTTGACCGGAGTGCGGCTGCTGGCGAGCACCCGCAGGATTTCATGCGCACGCCGGATGGCGGGGACGTCATATTCAGTGGCCATTGATCCCTTTTGTCCAATGAGTTGGACTCTTATTCATAATGTTGGACATGATAAATGAATTCCCCTAGACTCGTCGCACATCACTTGAATGCCGCACAGAAGGCATAAAGCGAGGAGACAAATGAACGAAGGAAACACACTGCCTTCCGATCTGCCGCGGGCGCTGCTCGTGGGTCGGGTTTGGCGTCCGGGGCCGGTCAACGGTCCCAGCGTGGTGGTGGTGCGCAACGGCGAGGTCTTCGACATCACCGCTGTGACGCCCACCGTGTCGGATCTGCTGGATCGTCCTGACCGCGTGGTGCTGGCGCGCAGCGCGCAAGGGGAATCGCTGGGCGATGTGCGGGACCTGATGGCCGCCTCCCTGCGGAACAGCGACGGGCCGCGCCTGCTGGCCCCTTGCGATCTGCAGCCGATCAAGGCGGCCGGCGTCACGTTCGCCATCAGCCTGCTGGAACGCATGATCGAGGAAGAAGCCGGCGGCGACGCCAGCCGCGCCGATGAGATCCGGGTGCGGATGCAGGCGCTGATCGGGTCGGACCTGTCGCGGCTGCGGCCCGGTTCCGCAGAGGCGGCCAAGCTGAAGACCGAACTGGTCGAACGTGGCCAGTGGTCGCAGTATCTGGAAGTCGGCATCGGCCCTGATGCCGAAGTCTTCTCGAAGACGCCGGCCATGGCGTCAGTCGGGTTTGGCGCGCAGATCGGCGTGCTGCCCGAATCGCAGTGGAACAACCCCGAACCCGAAATCGTGCTGGCCGTGGACAGCCGCGGCGAGGTCGTGGGTGCCACGTTGGGCAACGACGTCAACCTGCGCGACATCGAAGGCCGCAGCGCCTTGCTGCTGACCAAGGCCAAGGACAACAACGGATCCTGCGCCATCGGCCCCTTCATCCGGCTGTTCGACGGCGACTTCAATATGGATAGCGTGCGCCAGGCCGACGTCTCGCTGCGCATCGAGGGCACGGACGGCTTCGAGCTGGATGGCGTGAGCCACATGCGCGAAATCAGCCGCGACCCGCTGGATCTGGTGCGCCAGGCCTGCGGCGCGCACCACCAGTATCCCGACGGCTTCATGCTGTTCCTGGGCACGATGTTCTCGCCCAGCCAGGATCGCAAGGGCCCGGGCACGGGATTCACGCACAAGCTGGGCGACCGCGTCGTGATTGCCTCCGAGCGCATCGGCGCCTTGGTCAACGAGGTGCAGTTGTCCACCGAGATCGCGCCCTGGACCTTCGGGGTGCGCGCGCTGTACGGCAATCTGGCCGAGCGGGGCCTGTACCCGGAAGGGCCGGCGGCATGAGCGGCGTCCTGTGCGTGGGCGTCGCCGTGTACGACCAGATCTTCGCGCTGGGCCAGTTCCCCGCGCGGCCGACCAAGATTTTCGCCAATGACTTTTCCGCCTGCGTCGGCGGCCCTGCCGCCAACGGGTCCATCACCGTGGCGCGCCAGGGCGGCCGCGCCACCTTGTGGGCGCGGGTGGGCGGCGACATGCAGGGCGACCGCATCGTGGCCGAGCTGTCGGGCAACGGCGTGGACGCCAGCCGCGTGCGCCGCGTGGCGGGCGCGCGGTCGGGCACGTCCGCCGTGGGCGTGACACCCGACGGCGAACGCATGCTGTGGGTGTTTGCCGACCCGGCGCTGGATGCCGATGCCGCCTGGCTGCCGCTCAATGATGTGGCCCGGCACGAGGCCGTGCTGGCGGACGTGCGCTGGCCGGCGGCATCACGCGCCGTGTTGGCGGCGGCCCGCCAGGCCGGCGTGCCGTCGGTGCTGGACGCCGACCTGACGTCCGACCCGCAGGCATTGGCCGACCTGGTGCCGCTGGCCACCCATGTGCTGTTTTCCGAACCGGCGCTGGCCCAGGCCGTGGGCGATCTGCCGGCGGAGCAGGGCCTGCGCGCCGTATTCGGGCGCGGCGGCCATGTGGTCGTTGGCGTGACCCGGGGCGAGCAGGGCTGCGCCTGGGTCGACGCCGAGGGCTATCACGAAGAACCCGGCGTCAAGGTGCGCGTGCTGGACACCCTGGCCGCCGGCGATGTGTTTCACGGCGCGTACGCGCTGGCCCTGGCCCAGGGGCGGGACGCGCGCGAATGCGCCCGCTACGCCAACCTGGTCGCCGCCGCCAAGTGCGCGCGCTGGGGCGGCGGGGCCAGCATTCCCACCGTCGCCGAATTGGAAGCATTTGCCCATCATCACCGCGCCGAAGGCGCATGCAAGGAGTATTCATGAGCGGTTCGTTGTCGGCCGGAAAGTTCCGTGCCCTGCGTCGTCTGGCGGATGCCAACGGCAGATTCAAGATGATGGCGGCGGACCAGCGTCCGCCGATCATCAAGGCCATCAATCAAAAGCTGGGCGCCGACAGCGCCACCTACGAGCGGGTGGGCAGCGTGAAGCGTTCGCTGGTCAAGGCGCTGGGCGGGCAGAGCAGCGCCGTGCTGATCGATCCTGACTACGGCTACAGCCAATCGTTCGATGCGCTGCCGGCCGCGCCCGGCCTGCTATTGACGCTGGAAGACTTCGCCTTCGAAGAATCACCCGAGGGCAGGAAGACTTTCGTCATGCGCGACTGGAGCGTCGAGAAGATCAAACGCGCTGGCGCCGACGGCGTGAAGCTCCTGCTGTGGTACCGGCCGGATGTCTCGGCCGAGGTGCGCGCGCATCAGCACAAGCTGGTGGAGGAAGTGGGCCAGGCGTGCAAGCAATATGACCTGGCGTTCCTGCTGGAACTGCTGGTGTACCCGTTTGCGGGCGCCGCCGACCACACGACCGACTACATCGAGCACAAGGACAAGCGCCCCGAGCTGGTGCTGCAAAGCGTGCGCGACTTTGCCGACCCCAAGTACGGCGTGGATATCTACAAGCTGGAAAGCCCGCTGGCGGCCAACCACCTGCCCGAACCCGAGGCCGGCGGCGACGCGGTCGCCGGTGCGCAGGAATGGTTCAACCGCATGGGGCAACTGATCGACAAGCCCTGGGTGATGTTGTCGGCTGGCGCCGGCATGGAAGAGTTCCGCCGTGTGCTGCATTACGCCTTCAAGGCGGGCGCCAGCGGCTTCCTGGCGGGTCGCGCCATCTGGTGGCAGGCGTTCCTGAATCAGTACCCCGACCTGGCGGCCATGGAGGGCCAGTTGGGCAAGGAGGGCGTGGGCTATATGGAACAGATCAACCGCATGACGGACCAGATGGCCACGCCCTGGCACAACGCGCCGCTGTATGGCGAACAAGGGCCGGCGCTGGAGGCGGGCGGCTTTACGTTCCCGTCCGCGTATCCCGCCATCGCCAAACGCGCCTGATCATCCAGGCCCATCGTACTGAATAACAAGACACGCAAGGAAACAGCAATGATTGATGATCTGAAAGGCCGCCGCATCCTCGTCACCGGCTCCAGCACCGGCATCGGCGCCGCCGTCGCCGTGGGGTACGCCCGCCTGGGCGCGGCCGTGGCCGTGCATTACAACGCCAGCCGTGAACAGGCCGAGGCCGTGGCCGCGCATATCAAGGCCGCAGGCGGCGTCTGCCACCTGGTGGGCGGCGACGTCAGCAAGTCGGCCGAAGCGACCCGCGTGGTCGACGAGGCCGCTGAAAAGCTCGGCGGGCTGGACGTACTGGTTAACAACGCCGGCGCGTTGGTCAAGCGCGTCCCGCTGGACCAGATCGACGACGACACCTATGACGCCGTGCTGGACCTGAACGTACGCTCGGTTGTGATGGCCTCGCAAGCCGCTGCACGCCACATGCGCGAGGCCGGACGCGGCAGCATCATCAACACCAGTTCGGTGGCCGCGCGCAACGGCGGCGGTCCCGGCGCGCTGCTGTACGCGGGCGCCAAGGCCTTTGTCCTGAACGCCACGCGCAACCTTGCCAAGGAATTGGCCGGTTCCAAGATCCGCGTCAACGGGGTGTCGCCCGGCGTGATCTCCACGCCGTTCCATGAGCGCTACTCCACCCCGGAAATCCTGGAGAACATGCGCAAGACGATACCCATGGCCTATATCGGCGAGCCCGAGGAATGCGTGGGCGCCTACGTGTTTTTCGCCTCCGACAAGATGAGCGGCTACATCACCGGCCAGGTGCTGGAAGTCAACGGCGGGCAATTCATGGCGTAGGCGATACCGGCGGGACAGGCGGGGACGCGCTCGATAGACGGCGCGCCCCGCCGGCGTGACCGCGCATGGCGCGTGGCGTGCTGGATTGCCGCAAAGATCGGCGACAGAATAGAAAGAGAGACATGAACTACGACTTCGATTTCAGCTTTCTGGGGCAGTACTGGCCCATGCTGATGGAAGGCGCGTTGATGACGGCGGAGCTGTCCGTCCTCGCGACGATCCTGGGTTTTCTTCTGGGCACGCTGTGCGCGGTGGGCAGCACCTCGCGTTCGGCGTGGCTGCGTGCGCTGGTGGCGGTGTACGTGGAAGTGATCCGCAACACGCCGCTGCTGGTGCAGCTGTTCGTGGTGTTCTTCGGCCTGGCCTCCATCGGTTTGAAATTCTCGGTGACCGCGTCCGCGGTGATCGGGCTGACCATCAATATCGGTGCCTATTCCAGCGAGATCATCCGCGCCGGCATCGAGTCCATTCACAAGGGGCAGGCGGAAGCCGCCGATTGCCTGGGCCTGGCGCGCTGGCAGGTAGTGCTGAAGGTGATCCTGCCGCCGGCGATCGAAAAGGTCTATCCCGCGCTGGCCAGCCAGTATGTGCTGCTGATGCTGGGCACCAGCATCGCGTCGCAGATCTCTGCCGAAGAACTGACCGGTATCGCCAGCCGCATCCAGTCCGACACCTTCCGGTCCTTTGAGGTGTTCCTGGTGGTGGCGGTGATCTACCTGGCGCTGTCGTTCGTGATGCGCGGCCTGTTCTGGGCGGTGGGGCAACTGGTGTTCCCCCGCCTGCGCCGTCTGGGCACGAGCCTCTAGGAGCGCGGCATGGGGATTTCATCCGCGCATTTCGCCGCCTTGCTCAACGGCATGATGTGGACGGTGGGCCTGTCGCTCATCGGCTTCATCATCGGGGGTTCGCTGGGGTTCGTCGTGGCCCTGGGTCGCATTTCACGCAGCGCGCCCGTGGCCTGGCTGGCCAGCTGCTACGTCAAGCTGATTCAAGGCACGCCGCTGCTGATCGTGATGTTCGTCCTGTACTTCGGCCTGCCTATCGTGGGCCTTGAAGTGCCGCCCATCGTGGCCGCATCCATCGGCATCACCCTGTTTTCCGCCGCCTATCTGGGCGAGATCTGGCGCGGCTGCCTGCAGGCCGTGTCGCGTACCCAGTGGGAGGCGGCCGATTGCCTGGCGCTGTCGCGCACCCAGCGCCTGTGGCTGGTGGTATTGCCGCAGGCCTTGCGCATCGCCACCCCGCCCACGGTCGGGTTCATGGTGCAGATCATCAAGAACACGTCGATCGCGTCCGTCATCGGGATGGCCGAGATGACGTACATCGGCAAGATGATCAACAACTCGACGTTTCAGCCGTTTACGACCTACATGATCATCGCGGCGCTGTACTTCTGCCTGTGCTTCCCGCTGTCGTGGTGGAGCCGCCGCCTGGAAAGGAGATTGAATGTCGCCCATCGTTAGTTTCCAGAACGTCCACAAGCGCTTTGGCGAAACGCCGGTGCTCAATGGCGTGAATTTCGACGTCGCGAAAGGGCAGGTGGTTGCCCTGATCGGCAAAAGCGGGTCGGGCAAGAGCACGGCGCTGCGCTGCATCGACCGGCTTGAATCCATCGACCAAGGCGAAATCGTCGTCTGCGGCCATCGCGTCAGTGACCAGGGCACCGACCTGCGGCGCCTGCGCCAGGACGTGGGCATCGTGTTCCAGAGCTACAACCTGTTCCCGCATCTGACCGTCGAGCAGAACATCACGCTGGCGCCGCGCTGGGTCAAGAAGACCGACCGCAAGACGGCGCGCGAGCTGGCGCGCAAGGTGCTGGCGCAGGTCGGGCTGGAAGAAAAGATCTCGGCTTACCCCGAGCAATTGTCCGGCGGACAGCAGCAGCGGGTGGCGATCGCGCGGTCGCTGGCGATGCAGCCCCAGGTGATGCTGTTCGACGAAGTCACCTCCGCGCTGGATCCCGAGTTGACGGGTGAAGTGCTGAAAACCATTGAGGAACTGGCGCGCCAGGGCATGACGATGCTGCTGGTGACGCACGAAATGGCGTTTGCCGCGCGCATCGCCGATCAGGTCATCTTCATGCACAAGGGCCAGATCCACGAGTCGGGGTCGCGCGAGATCCTGCGCCAACCTGCCACGCCGGAGTTGAGGAGCTTCGTCGGGTCGGGGCTGTAAACCATTCAAACGCAGCACCCGCGGCCTGGCGTCGGGCCGCGCACAACAACGAGATGTCGATTATTCGACCAGGAGACAAGCATGTCCTTCAAGCTGAAAAACCTGTTGTTCGGGGTGACCGCGGGCCTGGCCCTGGCGGTGGCCGCGCAGTCCGCGGTGGCGGACACGCTGGACACGATCCAGCAACGCAAGAAAATCCTGGTGGCCATCGACGTGGGCAATCCACCCCACGGCATGATGGACGCCAACTTCAAGCCCGTGGGTTCCGACGTGGAAACGGCCCGCCTGCTGGCCAAGGACATGGGCGTGGAACTGGAAATCGTCCAGGTCACGGCGCCCAACCGCGTGCAGTACCTGCTGTCCAAGAAGGCCGACATTGTCGTGTCGGCCCTGTCCATCACCGATGAACGCAAGAAAGTGATCGACTACAGCACGCCGTACGCCGAGCTGCAATCCATTGTGGCCGCGCCTGCTGCCATGGACATCAAGTCCTATGCGGACCTGTCGGGCAAATCGGTGGCGGTGACCCGCGGCACGGTCAACGACCAGGAGCTGACGCGCGGCGTGGCCAGCGTGCCCAACGTCAAAGTGGTGCGCTTTGACGACGACCCCACCTCGACTGCCGCCATCAGCAGCGGCCAGTTGCAGGTGTATGCGTCGTCCATGCCTTTGATCACCCAACTGAAAAAGACCGATCCCAAGGCGGATCTGCAAACCAAGTTCGTCATGAAGTCCTTCCCGCTGGCCATTGCGCTGCGCAAGCAGGAACCCAAGTTGCAGGCCTGGCTGGATGACTGGGTCAAGAAGAACCTGGCCAACGGCAATTTGGTCGAGATCTACAAGCGTTATCACGGGGTGGACATCGATCCGGGCAAGCTGGCGGCCGAATAAGGGGACAGGCAGGCGGAACGCCGCTGGGGGCGGGGGCTGCCCCCGCCTGCTGCCCGTAACACCCCGTATAATCGCTGGTCGAATCCCCCGCCGCACGTGGCGGGCCCAGCGGTAAGAGCCCCCACGCGGCTCGTTTCACTTGTCGGATACGTCTTGAATCTCCCCGCGCTTATTGCCCCCATTGCTGACGATATGAAGGCTGTCGACGCGGTCATCCGCGAGCGGCTGAATTCCGATGTGGTCCTGATCCGCACGATTGGCGACTACATCATTGGCGCGGGCGGCAAGCGCATGCGCCCGGCCATGGTGCTGATGGTGGCGCGCGCCTTGGGGTACGAAGGGACGCACCACCAACTGCTGGCCGCCGTCGTGGAATTCATCCACACCGCCACCTTGCTGCATGACGATGTGGTCGACGAATCCGACCTGCGCCGCGGCCGGGACACCGCCAACGCCGTGTTCGGCAACGCCGCCAGCGTTCTGGTGGGCGACTACCTGTATTCCCGTTCGTTCGAGATGATGGTCGAGGCCGACTCGATGCGCATCATGAGCATCCTGTCGCAGGCCACCACGGTGATCGCCGAGGGCGAGGTGCTGCAGCTCTTGAATGTGCACGACCCGGATGTTTCGCAAGAGCGCTACCTGCAAGTGGTGCGCTACAAGACCGCCAAGCTGTTCGAAGCCGCCGCCCAAGTCGGCGCCATCCTGGCGGGCGCGACGCCCGAACAGGAAGCCGCCGCGGCCGCCTACGGCCGTCACGTCGGCACGGCCTTCCAGCTGGTGGACGACGTGCTGGATTACAGCGGCGACGCCGCCGCCCTGGGCAAGAACGTGGGCGACGACCTGCGCGAAGGCAAACCGACGCTGCCGCTGATCCGCGTGATGGAGGTGGGCACGCCCGAGCAGCAGCAACTGATCCGCGACGCCATCAAGACGGGCGACGCCGACTTCGCGGCCGTGGCCGCCGCCATCCAGGCGACCGACGCGCTGGAACACGCGCGTCTGGCCGCCGTCGCTGAAGCCGATCGGGCCCGCGAAGCCCTGTCCGCCTACCCCGCTTCCCCTTTCTTGAATTCTCTGCTAGAATTCTGCGCTTTCGCGGTGAATAGAGATCGCTAGCGCGGAAACCTGATTCGGGGAATTGAAAAGCGAGGGTTGAAAACCCGATTTAAACCCGATTTTCAAAAAAACTGAATTTAGGTTCTAATAGCGGTCGCTGTTGATAGTGAAAAAACAGCAAGATGTTTGGTTGCACTGAGCGTAGCCGAGCAAGCAAGTAGGCAGAGATGCCTAAATAGTAAGACTCGGGGCGTAGCTCAGCCTGGTAGAGTACTGCGTTCGGGACGCAGGAGTCGGAGGTTCGAATCCTCTCGCCCCGACCACTTGATGTGGTCGAATTTTTGAAAGTGTTTCCCGACACTTTTAGCTAAAAGCCGGTATCGCGCAAGCGGGCCGGCTTTTTTGCGTTTGCTCTCTTCCTGCGCGAGCAGGATGAACGTCGTATCGATCGCGACACCGGCTTCCTGAGCCATCAGCATAGCAGTCCGGTAATCCGGCAAGTGCGTGCCTTTCACATAACGATCCAGGCGCTTACTCACTTGGGAACACGGGTTCCGCGCCTGCCTCTTCCAGAAGGTCGGCCAGCTCGTCGGCGCCTTTTTCGGTAGCCCAGGCCCAGGCGTTCCAGCCTTCGTTGTCGCGTACGTCTGCTTGGGCACCGTGGGCGAGCAGCAGCCGCGCAATATTCAGATTGCCGCGCGCCGCGGCAGCCATCAACGGCGTGCCGCCGTCATCCATGACGGCGTCTACGTCAGCGCCCGCCTCCAGCAGCAAGGCGACCACGGCTTCTCGGTCCCAGCTTGCTGCTTGATGTAGCGCGGTCAGCCCGTGGCCGGCGCGGCAGGACAGGTTGGCGCCGTGGGCGAGCAGGACGCGGACGGCATCGGCCGCGCCATCTGTGGCGGCGCAGAACAGCGCGGTGCCGCCGAAGTCGTTGAGGGTGTTCACGGACGCGCCCAGCAGAAGCGCCTGTTCGATGGCCGTGGTGTCGTTCTTGCTTGCCGCGTGCAGGAGTTGTTGGTCTGGAGTCATAAGGTAGGTGGGTGTCGGGGAAGGCAGGTACGCGAACGTTACACGGTGCGGTGTGACCGTGGCGCAAGTCGGCCTGATTCGACGCGTTGACGGCCGGGCCCGTGTCAGTGCTGGCGGCCAGCGATCCGGGGATGACGGTCGGCCTCTGGTCGTTCGGGATCGACGGTATGCCGGTCGCGGCGCTGGTTTCCCGGCAATCAGACCGCCCAATCCTCCAGGCGAAGGCCGGGTACGCGGGCGAACTCGCGGGTATTGTTCGTCACGAGGACGAAGCCTTGAGACCGGGCGTGAGCCGCAATCATTGCGTCGTAAGGAACGATGGGCGTGCCAATTTTTGCCAGTTCCGCCCGGAGCTGGCCGGTGTGGGCGGCAGCGGCGCGATCGTAGTCGAGGACTTCAAGGCGAGCCAGGAAACCCTCAACGACGGCTTGATTGCGCGCGGGTGCGGCTGATTTCTCCGCACCGTAGATGAGCTCCATTGCGGTGATCGTGCTTACGCACAATTGTCCTTGCCGCAGATTGAAGGCTTGCCGCACCGCATCCGGCTTGCTCTTGATCGTGAAAATGCAGATGTTCGTATCGAGCATGAACTTCAGCATCAGAAGCCCTCGCGTGTCTGATCGCCAGGCTGCTCGCGGTCGACCAGATAGTCGGTGGTCACAGATTCGCCGTCGAACCATGTGTCCCAACTTTCGCCGGAGGGCACCAGCAGACGTGCGCGACCGATTGCGATGATGTCGACCCGCGTGACGTCAGGCGGCAACGCGACGGCCTTAGGCAGGCGCACTGCCTGGCTGCGGTTGCTCTTGAAAACAGATCCTTGGTCCACGGTATTCTCCTTGGGATATACGCTTGGAATATACATTGTAAGGTTGGCAACCGCCTGTACGCAATGAAGCCGATAGAGGGTCCACTTGGCATTCAGCAGCCCTCGGTTTACTTTCGACGCTTATCAGCGACCGGAGCCATGCCGTGGCAGAAAACCCTCCCGCGAGGTCCATCAAGGCCGCGAAGCGTCCCAGCGCGCAGCCTGCTGAACCCGTCCTGCTGTCTGGCGGCAACCCGCAAATTCCGAAAGGCGAAGGCGATGGTCCGGTGCAAGCCTATATTGCGGCCATGCCGGGCTGGAAGCGCGATCTGGGCCGTCGGCTTGATGCGCTGATCGTGAAGGCCATTCCTGACGTGCATAAAGCCGTCAAATGGAATTCGCCGTTTTACGGTTTGAAGGGCGAGGGCTGGTTTCTCAGCCTTCATTGCTTCACCAAATACGTCAAAGTCGCCTTCTTCCGCGGGCAGTCGCTGCAGCCTGTGCCGCCCGGAGCCTCCAAGAGCCAGGACACGCGGTATCTGGATATCCGTGAAGACGATGTGCTGGACGAGGCTCAATTTACCGATTGGGTCAGGCAGGCCAGCCAGTTGCCGGGCGAACGGATGTAAGAGGGCAAAGCAGGATCGGTGTGGGTGCGTAGTGGGCCCTCCGTGGACCGTTATCGCCGGCGCGTACGAAACACTCGCAACAATAAATTACGCCCTTCGTGATGGGTCGTCAGCGCCCGCATGGCACTGTCCGTGGCCCCGGCATGGGCGCAGCCCGCGCCAGGGCTTGATTCCAGCGGGGCGTCCCTTCGCGCAGGCAAGCGGGGGCATGTCTAAAGGTGCGCGTGACGGCCGGCCGGGCCATGTTTCTGTGCGCGATCCGGTGGTTGCGGCGTCATTCCAAATCAGTAGGATGCGCGATCACGCATCTGACTCCGCCTCATCCAAGGACCGATCCCATGACGCTGCCGCGACCGCGAGTTGCCCTGTCCACCCTGATGCTTGCGCTCGCCTTGTCGGGGTGCGTGACCGTGCCGGATTCGCACGGTGAGGGCACCATGGATGATCCGCGCTACGCGCAGCTGCTGGACTTGATCGATAAGGCGCTGAAGTCGAACATGGCGGTGGTGCTGGTGGCCGACGTGATGCCGCATGCCACGCTGAACGACGCGGAGTCCATGATGAAATGGACCGGCAATGTGATCTTCACGCATGAGCAGATGCCGAACATCACCTTCGGCCGCAAGTTCCAGAACAATGCGCTGCAACGCGACAAGGACGCTACGTATCTGTTCAAGGCGTTCGAGGTGCATATCTTGCCTCCCGGCAAATATCTGCTGACGGGTGGCGACGATTACAAGCTGAATGCCTTGCTGGACCAGGTGGGCGCGCGCAGCGGTCCGGCAGGCTCGGGCCGTGGCGCCAAGGGCACCGCGTATCTGTCGCCGGAGCTCTATCGCGAATACTACAAAGAGACCAACTGGCATGAAGGCACCACTGGCACCCAGCTCAAGACGCGCACGGTATGTACGGCGGTGCATCGGGGCACGGGCGCCTGCGTCAGCTGGGGCGAAGAGCAATACACCGAGACCACGCAGGGCTCTCGCGCCGGCTATTACGAGCAAACGGATTCGCGAGACATTCCCGCAATCAAGGTGGCGTCGCGCCTTGCGCCGAAGCTGGCGCTGGGCAGCTTCACGCTCAAGGGTGGCCAGTTTGTGCTGAGTCAGCGCGTGCACATGAAGACGCCCAGCTACCAGTACAAGCAGTCGGGTTGCCGCGCGGTCGATCCGAAGAAGATCGAGTGCCCCCTCGAAGACTTCACCGTCTACACGCGCCCGGCGCCCATGGACTTCACCCAGAAGCTCATCGCGCAGCGCGACCTGAGCGATGCGCACCGGCAACTGCTGTCCACCTTGCAACCCATGCAGATCACGCCGTTGGGCAAGCAGGGCATGGAAGACCCGATCTGGGGTGTGCCGCTGTCGATAGGCAGCGGGAAGTAAGCTGTCGACCGTCTTTATTATCTAGAGAACTTCACACCGTGATCCGTCATCTGGTCCTTGCAGCATCGTTGGCCCTCGCAAGCAGCGCTGCGGCGGCTGCGCCTTCATTTAACTGCGCCAAAGCGGCCACGCCGGTCGAAAAGTCCCTTTGCGGAAATTCCGTGCTGGGCGGCCAGGATGCGGCTATCGCGCAGCAATACAACGCGGTGCGCGGCAAGCTTGACGCCGATGCGGCCAAATCGCTGACTGCCGACCAGCGTTATTTCCTGAGCGTGCGCGACAGGGTCTATGCCGAACCTTTTTCGGGCAGCACGCCGTTCAAAGAGATCGCCACCAGCATGGATCACCGCCTGCGGTTCCTGAAGGCCATCAACCCGCAGCCGCCTGCCGGCTTTGTCGGCAAGTGGAAAAACATCGAAGGTGAAATCGAGATCACGCAGACCGCCGACGGCAAGCTGTTCGTGGCGGCCAACTCGGCCCAACCCTACAACGGCCGTTGGGTCTGCGATTTGAGCGGCAACGCGGTCGTCTCGGGTGACACCCTGAACGTCACCTATCAGGACGGTGCGCCATGGGTGCTCGCGCTGACGCGCCGCGGCGCCGTCCTGGTGGTTCGCGAAGTGCCGCCGGCCGGTGGCAAAGACGACGGCTTCGGTCCGCCTTTTTGCGGCATGAACGGCAGCCTGTCCGGCGACTGGTTCGCGGTCCGCTGACCCCGGGCCGGGGCGCCTACTTGGCCGCGACCAGCGGGCAGCCGCCCTGGTTCAGCGGGCGGAACGCGTTCTCGCCCGGGATGGTGCGCAGGATCTTGTAGTAGTCCCAGCGCGCTTTGGATTCCGAGGGCTTCTTCACTTCGACGAGGTACATGTCGTGCACCAGCCGGCCGTCTTCGCGCAGGTAGGCGTTGCGGGCGAACATGTCGTCGATCTTCATGCCGCGGATTTGCTTCATGACGGCGTCGCCCTCCAGTGAGTTGCTTTCCTTCACGCCTTTCAGGAAGGTCAGCACGGAAGAGTAGACGCCGGCCTGCGCCATCGTGGGCACGCGCCCCTTCATGCGTTCCGCGTAGCGCTTGGTCCAGTCGCGCGTGCGCTCGTCCATGTCCCAGTAAAAGCCGGTGGTCAGGACCAGGCCCTGCGCCTGCTCCAGGCCCACGCCGTCGACGTCGGTGATGAACATGAGCAGGCCGGCCAGCTTCTGGCCGCCTTTGATCAGGCCGAATTCATTGGCCTGCTTGATGGCCATGGTGGTGTCGCCGGAGGAATTGGCCAGCGCCACGATCTCGGCCTTGGAAGCCTGGGCCTGCAGCAGGAACGAGGAAAAGTCGTTTGAGGCGCGGGGATGCTTGACCGCGCCCAGCGTCTGGCCGCCGGCCTGTTTGACGGCGTTTTCCGTGTCGGCCTGCAAGGCATGGCCGAATGCATAGTCGGCCGTCAGGAAGTACCACTTCTTGATGCCGGACTCCGTCAGTGCGCGGCCGGTGCCGTTGGCCAGCGCGTAGGTGTCGTAGGTCCATTGGGCGGTCGAGGCCGAGCAGGCTTTGCCCGTCAGGTCCGAGGTGCCGGCGGTCGACGCCAGGAACGCGATGTTGGACGTGCGCGTGATTTCCTGTACGGCCAGCGCGACCGAGGAGGTCGGCACGTCGACGATGGCCTTCACGTTGTCCTGGTCGATCCAGCGGCGCGCGGTGGCGGACCCGATGTCGGCCTTGTTCTGGTGATCGCTGGCGATGACTTCGATCTTGCGGTCCAGCACGGTGGACCCGAAGTCTTCGACGGCCATGCGGGCGGCTTCGACGGAGCCTTGGCCCGAGAGGTCGGCGTTCATGCCGGACAGGTCGGTCAGGACGCCGATGCGGATGGGCTTGTCGGACTGCGCATGCGCGGCCGGCAGCGCGAAGGCGCAGGCGACGAGCAGGGCGCTAAGCAGTGGTTTCATGTCTTTCCTCCAGGATGGGTGCCCGCTCTGAGGCGGGTCTAAAAGGCGGATCTAAACGGCAGTGGCGGGGGACAGCAGATGGCACAACAGGAATTGATCGGTCTGCGCGTGGGCGTAGGCGTTGGCGTCGAATTGGGCGTCGATGGCGCGTTTGGTCAGCCGCAGCGCCAGCGGCGGGCAGGCGGCGGCTTCCCGCGCCAGGTCCGTGGCGGTGCGCAGCACTTCGCCGGTGGGGGTGACGCGGTCGGCCAGCCCCCAGTCTTCGGCGGTGCCGGCATCCAGCCGCAAGTCGGTGAAGAGCGCACGCTTGGCGCGCGCCGGGCCGACCAGGCTGGCCAGGCGGGGCAGCCCGCCCCAGG
Source organism: Achromobacter sp. 18P8.1.1 (assembly GCF_057799415.1). Lineage (NCBI taxonomy): Bacteria > Pseudomonadati > Pseudomonadota > Betaproteobacteria > Burkholderiales > Alcaligenaceae > Achromobacter > Achromobacter sp. 18P8.1.1. Next base: position 33,877 of record NZ_JBYOKH010000054.1, read on the forward strand.
CCAGCGGCAGCCCCAGGCGCACCTCCGGCAGGCGTAGAAACGCGTCGGCACCCAGCACGCGCCAGTCGCAAGCCAGCGCCAGCACGGCGCCGCCGCCGACCGCTGCGCCTTCGATGGCGGCGATGGTCACTTGAGGCAGCTCGCTCCAGGTGCGGCACAACGCCTCGCCGCGCGCCAACGCGCGCTGCGTCATCAAGGGATCGTCGTGGTTCCAGAGTGCGGGGTCTTTCAGGTCGATGCCCGCGCTGAAGACGGCGGGCGTGCCGGTCAGCACGACGGCGCGGATGCGGTCGTCGCGCGCCAGTTCGCCGGCGGCGTCGATCAAGGCGTCGATCGCCGCCAGATTCAGGGCGTTGGCCTTGCCGCCGCGGTCGTAGCGCACCACCGCCACGTCCTCGTCGCGCTCGATTGAAACCATGCTCATTCGCTGTCCTTGGCGTTTAGTTCGTGGATATACTACCAAGTATGTTGAAAGTCGCAAGACTTCGCCGGCTGTCTGGCAGGGGGTGTGCGGGTAAGTCCGCATTCGCCAGTCCTGGATGGCGGCGGAAAAGTCATGAAAAATAAAGCGAAATAACAAAACGAGGAGACGATTGATGAACGACGAGGCTCGGGCGGCCGTTCCCGAACGCCAAGCGTGCGTGCTGCGCTATTTGTTGGAGAGTCAGGCCAAAAAGATACCGGACAGAATCTTCGTCCGTTTTCATGGCGGCCCGACGTGGACCTATGCGCAGACGCTGGCCCAGGTTCGCCAGCGCGCGGCCACGCTGCGCCGCGAAGGCGTCAAGCAGGGGGATCGGGTGCTGTGCTGGATGGGCAACGGGCCGGAGCTGCTGGCCAGTTGGTTCGCCATCAATTACCTGGGAGCGGTGTACGTGCCGCTGAACACGGCGCTGCGCGGCCGGCCCCTGGAGCACGTGCTGGAGAACGCCCAGGCTTCGCTGATGCTGGCGCATCGGGCACTGGTCGAGCGCTTGCAGGCGCTGTCGCCCGGCGCGCTGACCCGCGTGCTGCTGACGGGCGAGGGCGAGGCGCCGCCCGCCGCGCCGCCCGGCGTGTCGTTCGCGGCGCTGGTGGACGGGGCGGGGGAACCCGCGGCGGATCTGCTGGCGACCGAGGCGCCGATCGAACCCTGGGACATGCAGTCCATCATGTACACGTCCGGGACCACGGGTCTGTCCAAGGGTGTTGTCACGTCCTACGTGCAGCTCTACACCATGGGGCCGGACGCCTTCGATTGCATCACCCCGGATGATCGCTGCATGATCGCGGGCCCGATTTTCCACTGCGGCAGCACGCTGTACGTGTATGCGATGCTGGCCTACGGCGGATCGATCGCCATGGTGCCGGAGTTCCGTACTGCCGAGTTCTGGGACGCGATCCGCGATACCGAGAGCACGGTGGTGCTGTTGCTGGGCGTCATGGCCAACTTCCTGCTCAAGCAACCGCCGTCGCCGCGCGACCGCGAGCACACCCTGAAGAAGGCGTTCATCGTGCCGTTCGGGGAAGACGCCCCGGCATTCCAGGCGCGTTTCGGCGTGGACTTGTACACGGTCTACAACATGACTGAAATCGCCAGCCCCTTGAGCGCCGGCCCTGGGCTGACCGAAGCGGGCCGCTGCGGCAAGCCGCGGCCGTGGTTCGAGCTGCGCGTGGGCGACGCGCAGGACCGCGCGGTGCCGGACGGCCAGGTGGGCGAACTGTTGATCCGGTCGCATCGGCCTTGGGCGTTGTTCAGCGGCTATTACCGCAATCCCGACGCCACCGCCGCATCAATGCGCAATGGCTGGTTCCATACGGGCGACGCGTTCCGGCGCGACGCAGCGGGCACGTTCTTCTTCGTGGACCGCTTGAAGGACGTGATCCGCCGGCGGGGCGAGAACATCTCGTCGTTCGAGCTGGAGGGCGAGATCTGCGCGCATCCTGCCGTGCGCGAGGCCGTGGCCGTGGCGGTGCCCAGCGAGCACGGGGAGGACGAAGTGCTGGCGGTGGTGACGGCCGTGGAGGGCGCGCAGGTGGAGCCCGGCGCGTTGATCGGCTGGCTGGCCGAGCGCGTGCCGCACTACATGGTGCCGCGCTATGTAAGGGTGGTCGAGGAGTTGCCGAAGACCGCCAGCGGCAAGCTGCAAAAGCACGTGCTGCGCAGCGAGGGGCTGGCCGACGGTACGTGGGACCGGGAGGCGGCGGGCATACGACTGCGCCGCGAACGGCTGGCGTGAAGGGGGGGCGGCCTCTGCCCCGAGATGGGGCGGAGGCCGCCGCCTTCAGGTGCGGGCGCCCAGGCCGGCGATGATGGTGTGGACGACCTTGTTGGCCAGGATTTCGCGGTCGTCGCGCGTTTCGCCCAGGCGCGGCCGGTACCAGACGGCCAGCCAATTGATGGCGCCCAGCGCCGCCTTGACCGCGACCGAGACGTCGTCAATGGCCAGCGATCCGTCTTCCACGCCTTCGTAGGCCACACGCTTGAACAGCGCTTCGAAGTCGTCGCGGATGGTCATGAGTTCGGCCAGCGTCTGGCGCTGGGCCGGTGTGGTGGCGCCCAGGCGGTGCATATGCACGCCCTGCACCACGACCGTTTCGAACGCCAGGTTCTCCATCATCGACAGCGCATGGTGCTTGAGCATCAGCGCCAGCCGGTGCGCGGCGGTGCCTTTTTCCTTCATCACCGGGCGCACCGCTTCGAAATTGCGCCGCATGCCTTCGCGGTGCACGTCGAAAAACAGATCGGTCTTGGACCGGTAGTAGTGATAGACCCGGCCCTTGGTGGCCCCCAGCCGGCGCGCGACGTCGTCGATGCTGGAGGCGTGGAACCCTTGCTCCATGAAGCACTCGGCCGCCGCGGTCAGCAGTTCGATATTGCCCATGCCGTCATCGCGTGCAGCCGTCACCGTAGGTTCCCCATTCATGCGCCTTTCTCCATCCATGCGTTGCGGCAAAGCGCCAGTTTAGCCAATTGCCTGTCTCCACACCGCGTGGCGGGCGGGTTTGCACGGACTCGCGGGACGGTCCGACCGGCTGTACAAATCAGAAAATCGAAGTTTATACTACTCGGTATGTTTTCGCGTCCCGGTGCGCCCATGTGGCGGTCCGCGACGCGCCCGTTTCTCGCCATCCCTTTGCTGCCCATGACCACAGACCTTGTTCAAGCCCCTTCCAGCCCTCAAGCCCTGGCCGACCAGGTGTCGCAGGAAATCGGCGTGTCGGAGTGGGTGACCATTTCGCAGGCGCAGGTGGACCTGTTCGCCGACGCCACGGGCGACCACCAGTTCATCCATGTGGATCCGGCACGCGCCGCCCGTGAAAGCGCCTTCGGCGGGCCGATCGCGCATGGTTTTTTGTCGTTGTCGTTACTGACCGCGCTGAGCCAGAAGGTGTTGCCGACCTTCGAGGGCGCCATCGGCATCAATTACGGCTTCGACAAGGTCCGTTTCCTGACGCCGGTGCCGGTGGGCGCGCGGGTGCGCGGCCGATTCGTGCTGAGCGAGTTCACGCCGCGCAACGCGCGTGAGTTCACCACCCGGTATGCCGTCACCGTCGAGATCGAGGGCGCCGCGCGTCCCGCGCTGGTGGCCGACTGGATCACCATGACCATTCTTCAAGGATGAACCTCATGAGCATTCGCTTCGATGAACGCGTCGCCATCGTGACCGGCGCCGGCCAGGGGCTGGGCCGCAGCCATGCGCTGCAGTTGGCCGCGCGCGGCTGCCGCGTGGTGGTCAACGACTTCGGGGGCGCGGCGCAGGCCGTGGCCGACGAGATCCTGGCCGCGGGCGGCCAGGCCATCGCCGATGGCGGCAACGTTTGCGATAGCGCTGCCGTGGACGCCATGGTGGCGCGGGCGATGGATGCCTGGGGCCGCGTCGATATCCTGATCAACAATGCCGGCATCCTGCGCGACAAGACCTTCGCCAAGATGAGCGCCGACGATTTCAACGCAGTGATCGACGTGCATCTGCTGGGCTCGGCCAACTGCGCGCGTGCCGTGTGGCCGATCATGCGCGAGCAGCGCTACGGCCGTATCCTGATGACCACGTCCACGTCGGGCATGTACGGCAATTTCGGCCAGTCCAACTACGGCGCCGCGAAAGCGGGTGTGGTCGGCCTGATGAACGTGCTGCACCTGGAAGGCCAGAAGCATGGCATTCACGTCAATGCGCTGGTGCCCACCGCCGCCACGCGCATGACGGCCGAGATGTTCGATGCGGACGCGCTGCGGGCGCTGGACCCGGCCTATGTGACGCCCGCCGCCCTGTTCCTGGTGGCCGAGGCCGCGCCCAGCCGCACGGCGCTGCTGGCGGGCGCGGGGACCTATGCGCGCCTTGCCATCGTGGAAAGCGAAGGCGTCTATTTTCCCGAAGACGAACGCACGCCCGAAAGCATTGCCGCGCATTTCGACGAGATCGCCAGCCTGGCCCGCATGATCGAGCCGCCCGAGGGTCTGGCGCACGTCGCCCGAATTTTGAAGCGTGCGCAGGAGGCGGCATGAACGCCCATGCCCCGTCGCAATCCCCCCCGCAGCCGCCCCGCGCGGCGCCGCACGCCCGAAGCGACTATCCGCGCCTGCTGCCGATGACCACGCGTTTACGCGACATCGACGTCTATGGCCATATGAACAACGTGGTCTACAACGAATACTTCGATACGGCGGTCAACCAGACGCTGGTTGAACTGGGCGTGCTGGACCTGAACAAAAGCGACGTGATCGGCCTGGTGGTGCATAGCCAGACCTCGTACTTCCGTCCCGTGTCGTTTCCCGACCGCGTCGTATTGGGGTTGCGCGTGGGCCGCCTGGGCCGCACCAGCGTGACCTATGAGTTCGCTCTGTTCCGCGGCGAAGACGAGACTGCGGCCGCACAGGGCAGCTACACCCACGCGTATGTCGACCGCGCCAGCAACCAGCCTGTTGAATTGCCGCCCGTCTTGCGGCGCGCGCTGGAGCCGTTGTTGCGCGCGTCGGCGCCGGCCTGAACGGCCGCCCAGGAGCGATCGTGATCGACCACACCCTGCCCCGCGTCACGTACTCGAACATCCACACGGACTTCTCCGCCGTGCATGACCTGCTGGACAAGCGGCTGCCCGACTTCGAGTCGCGCATGCTGGGGTTGGATTACCGGCATCGCTTCGATGGACGCGCGGTGGCGGGCGAGCCCTTGCAGGAATCGTATTCGCCGATCGACCACTGGTTGCTGATCGGGCGTTTTCCCAGTGCGGGCGCCGACACGGTCGATCAGGCGATTGCCAGCGCGCGCCGCGCCCAACCAGCCTGGGCCGCGCAGGGGTGGGCGGCGCGCATCGCCGTGCTGCGCCGGTTGGCGATGGTGCTGTCTGAACGCAAGTACGACTTCGCCATGGCGACGATGATCGAAATCGGCAAGTCGCGGCTGGAAGCGCTGGGCGAAGCTGAGGAAGCCGTCGACCTGATCCGCTATTACTGCGATCAGGCCGAACGCAGCGACGGCTACCGGCAGCCACTGGCGCGCGCCTTCGACAATGAAAGCACGCACGACGTGTTGCGCCCCTATGGCGTGTTCGCGGTGATCGCGCCCTTCAACTTCCCGCTGGCGTTGTCCGTGAACATGGTGTGCGCGGCACTGCTGGCAGGGAATGCCGTGGTCTACAAGCCGTCGCCCCGCGCCGCGCTGACCGGCGCGTTGCTGTTGAGCGCCTGCGACGGTGCCGGCGTGCCGTCGGGCTGCGTGAATGGCGTATTCGGCGGGGCGCAGACGGGCGCGGTGCTGGCGCATCACGCGGGCGTCGATGGCTATGCGTTCACGGGCAGCCTTGAAGTGGGCATGGATTTGCTGCAGGCGGTGGCGGCGGGCCGCCATGCGCGGCCCGTCATCGCAGAGATGGGCGGGAAGAACCCGACCTACGTCACCGCCAGCGCCGATCTGGATACGGCCGTGCAAGGCGTGGTGCGTTCTGCCTTCGGGTTGCAAGGGCAAAAGTGTTCGGCGGGGTCCAAGGTCTATGCGGACGCCAGCATCCACGACGCCTTCCTGGACCGGCTTTGCGCCGCCACGGAGGACGTGTCCGTGGGCGACCCGCGCGAGCGTGGCGTCTTCATGGGGCCCGTGATCGACGAAGCAGCATGGCGGCGCTACCGCACGGCCTGCGAAGACGTCAGGGCGGCCGGCCGGCTATTGGCGGGCGGACGCCGCCTTAGCGCGGGCGAACTGGCCTATGGCCATTATGTGCGGCCCGCTGTCGCGGCCGGCTTGCCGGCCGACCACCGGCTGAACCGCAAGGAACTCTTCCTGCCCTTCGTCTCGGTGCTGCCGTTCACCGATTTCGACGTAGCGCTCGACGACGGCAATGCGGTGGACTACGGCCTGACTGCCGGCTGCTATGCGCAAGAGCAGGATGAGATCGACCGGTTCCTGAACCGGGCCCAGGCGGGTGCCTTGTATGTGAACCGGGCCAGCGGAGCGACCACGGGCGCCTGGCCGGGCATCCAGACGTTCTGCGGCTGGAAGGGTTCAGGCATGACCGGCAAGGGCGGCCTGGGGCCGTACTACGTCGCCCAATTCGCACGCGAACAAAGTCACACCGTCTGGCATCGCTAAGACACAGGAAACCATCATGAGAGAAGCCGTCATCGTTTCAACCGCCCGCACGCCCATCGGCCGGGCCTATCGCGGCGCGTTCAACGACACGACCGCGCCCACATTGGGCGGCCACGCGATCTCGCACGCCGTGGCGCGCGCGGGGGTGGCGCCGGGCGAGGTCGAGGACGTGATCCTGGGCGCCGCCTTGCAGCAAGGAACGACGCATATGAACGTGGCGCGCCAGGCGGCACTGCGCGCGGGCCTGCCCGCGCAGGTGGCCGCGATGACGCTGGATCGGCAATGCGCGTCAGGGCTGATGGCGATTGCCACGGCCGCGCGGCAAGTGACGCAGGAAGGCATGGATATCGTCGTGGCCGGAGGCCTGGAGTCGATCTCGCTGGTGCAGAACGACACGATGAACCGCCACCGCTGGTTCGATGAGGCGCTGATGCGCGAGCAACCCGAAATCTTCATGAGCATGCTGGAAACGGCCGAGATCGTGGCCAGCCGCTATGGCATTCCCCGCGCCGCGCAGGACGCGTATGCGTTGCGCTCGCAGCAACGTACGGCCGCCGCGCAGGCCGCCGGGCGCTTCGACGACGAGATCGTGCCGCTTGCCGCCGTCATGCTGGTGACGGACCGCGCAACAGGTCAGACGTCGGCCCAGTCGGTGACGTTGGCGCGCGACGAAGGCAATCGCCCGGATACCTCGCTGGACAGCCTGGCGAAGCTGCAGCCCGTCTTCAAGAACGGCCAGCGGTTGGAGGTCGGCCAGCACATCACCGCCGGCAATTCGTCGCAGCTCTCGGACGGTGCATCGGCCTGCGTGGTCATGGAAGCTGCCGAGGCGCGCCGGCGGGGCCTGAAGCCGCTGGGCACGTACCGCGGCATGGCGGTCGCCGGCTGCGGCCCCGAAGAAATGGGCATCGGGCCGGTGCATGCCGTGCCGCGCCTGTTGGCGCGGCACGGCTTGAAGGTCGACGATATCGGCCTGTGGGAACTGAACGAGGCCTTTGCCTGCCAGGTGCTGTATTGCCGCGATCAACTCGGCATTCCGGACGAGCGCCTGAACGTCAACGGCGGCGCCATTTCCATCGGCCATCCTTACGGGATGTCGGGCGCGCGCATGGCAGGGCACGCGCTGATCGAAGGCCGCCGGCGGGGCGTGCGCTATGCGGTGGTGACGATGTGCGTGGGCGGCGGCATGGGCGCCGCCGGCCTGTTCGAAATCACCCCATAAGGGGATGGCCGAAGGGCGTCATTTTGCGACGTTCTCGTCGTCCACGGTCAGCCCGCCGTCTTTCATGATGCCTTGCGCGATCTCTTCGGCGCTCTTGCCGGCAAAGCCGTGTTCGCCCGCCGTGATGCGGAAGCTGTCGCCTTCCAGCGGGCTTTGCAAGGTGGCGGACGTGAGCAGTACGCCGTTTGACCGCAGTTGAATGCGTTTTCCCACGCGGTTGCGGGTGAAGTCGGCCAGGGCCTTTTGGCTATCGGGTTTCAATGCCACGTCAACGACGCGGGCGCCGGTGTGCGGGTCGGTGCTGGGCGTGGCGCTGGCGGCTTGCAGCGTGACGGTTTCGGCGTGCGCGGCCAAGGGCAGCGACAAGGCCAGGGCGGCGGCGCAGGCCAGATGCTTCATCAAGGGCATGGCAGTTTCCTTTGGCGGGGACAATAGCTCCATCCTAGCCGAAGTGCGCCGCGCCGACGAGGTCAGGGCCGGCCGGGCGCACGCATGAGCGGCGCGCGCATCCATGGCATATCGGGCAACCCCTGTATCTGCGGCATGCCCGGCGCGGGCATGCCCAGGGGGTTGAGCGCGGCGTCTTGCAGCACGGTCATCCATTCGCGCGGGTCCATCGGTTCACCCATACGCGCGCGAACATCCAGCAGGTCGAGCGCGGCGCGGCGGTGGCCGGCTTCCGCGGCCTCGCGGAACAGACGTTCAGCCACGTTGTAGTTCTTGGGCACGCCCCGGCCCATGCCGGTCAGTTCGCCCAGGTACGTTTGCGCGGGGGCGAAGCCCTGGTCGGCAGCGCGTTGATACCACCGGGCCGCCACCTTGTAGTCCTGCTCCACGTGTTCGCCGTTTTCGGCGATGAGGCCCAAGGTGGTCATGGCGACCACGTCACCCGCTTTGGCGCGCGCTTGCAGCGAGGCCAGCCTGGGCTCGTCCAAGTACTTCGCGCCCCGTTCAATTTCAAATTCCCACGCGCTCATGCGCGCCTTGATCAAGTCGCGGCCCAGCGTGGGCGAGGGACCGCGGCCGGCTTGCCCGGGCCTGCCACCCGGCACGGCGGGCGTCTGGCCGTCGGCCAGTGTGGTGAAGGTGACCGTGCCGACCAGGCTGCTGGCGTAGTGCGGAATCTGCCGGTAGGCGGTGGCGACTTGCACATCGCCCGTCAGCTGCTTGAAGAAATTCTCGACCGGGGCGGACGCGGGCAGGGAGTCCAGGCCTTGCGCGAAGTAATACGCGTACGGGCTATGGCGCGGCCCTTCGTTGCCAAAGCCGTCTTCGGCCGTGGCGCCAGGCTGCGTCGAAAACGCGATCAGTTCGCCGCCCGCCGGCACGGTGTGAACCAGGCCCGCCGAGGGGGCGCCGCGCGTGAGATTCGTGCGGCACGCGTCCAGCACCATCAGCCTGGCGCGCACGCCGGACCGGCGCAGCGCCTGCGACACCCGCTTGATGCTCAGCGAGCTTTGCTGTGCGGTGCGGATGCGGACTTCGCCCAGGGGCAACGCCAGGTCCACGCCAAACAGATAGTTCACATCGTCCACGGCCACCGCATGGCCGGCAAAGTACACCAGCGCCAGATCAGCGTCTTTCGCGCGTGTGGCGAACTCGTCGACGGCGGTTTCCATTTGGGCGGTGGTCAGGTCGGTAAGCAGCGTGACGTCGAACTGCCGCTTGCGCAGCGACTCGGCGATCAGGCGAGCGTCGTTGACCGGGTTGACCAGCGCGTTGGCGGGCACCGCGTAGCGGGCGTTGCCGATGACCAGCGCGTAGCGACGCTTGGCAGCGGTGGGCGCGGGCGGAGCCGATGGAACGGACGTCGCCGACGGCGCTGCGGGGGGCGATGGCGCCGTGGCCGGGTTGGCCATCACGCCCGCGTGGAGCGGCAACAGACCCGCGCCCAACATGGCGGCAAGCAGCCGCCGGCGGGTCAAGGGCATCGCCTCGGACATTGCAACCGGAAACGGATTCGTCTTCATGCCTGGCCTCATTGACGGGGGCAAACGCCGGCCGGGCCGGGGGTAGCGGACAGCACGCCCAGCGCGTGGGCGGCGTCTTGCAACGAGGATTCGCGCGCGGCGCTCAGCACGTATCGGCCGTCGGCGTCGGGGCCGTCCACAATCGACACGTCGTACTGGGACAAGGTGTTGCGCAGCTGTTTGGCGGTGAGCGCGTCGGGCAGGTCCACCACCAGGCGCGGGCAGGAACCGCCGCCGCGCGTCAGCACGCCGTCGGACGCGGGCAAATCCGGCGACACACCCAGCGGCGCTTGCTGCACCACCATGACCGACAGCATGATCGCCAACGCCCAGCCCAGCGGCATCAGCGGACTGGCGGGCGTGGGCCATAGCCATTGCCACAGCCGGCGGGCGCGGGACGGCAAGGGCTGCGCGGGGGGCGGGCGTTCGGCCAGCGCGCGCAGGAACGCGGAATCGCGGTCGGCCCGGCCGATGTCGTTATGGGCCAGTTGGCGCGCCTGGGCCAGGTTGCGCCATTCGTCGACCTCGGCTTGCAGTGCGGGGTCGCGCGCCATGTCGGTTTCGAAGGCGCGGCGGGCGTCGCCGTCGAGCTCGCCCGACAAATAGGACAGCACTCGGTCTTCAGACATGATCAGTCCATTCCTTTGCGCGTGCATTCGGCCACGAGCTTGCGTGCGGCGTGCAGGCGGCTTTTGACGGTAGGCACGTGCAGGTCCTGTTGCTTGGCGATTTGCTCCATGGGTATCTCGTCCAGATACAGGAACATCGTGGCGCGCAGGGTGTCGCTGAGTTTGTTCAGGCAATCGCGCATCCGCTTGACGAGCGACAGGTGCTCGTACGCGTGTGCGGGGTCGGCGAAGGGGGAGGGGTCGCCCACGTCTTCGGCGTCGTCGAAGACGTTGTCGTCCTGTCCGCCGTCGCCTTCCGGCCCGGTCCACTGCACTTCAAGCCGCGTGCGCCGATGCATCTGGATCAGTTCGTGCAGCGAGCCCCGATACAGGTAGCCGCCCAGCTTGCTGACCGCGAGTTCGTGCGCGGCCCACCCGCCGGCCGGCTGGCCGTGCTGGAAGCCTTCGTCCTTGAACGTGCGCGTTTGCAGGAACTTCATGAGCGCGTTATTGAAGGCGTCTACCACGCCTTCGGGCGAGGTGTTGAAGAATTTCTTGCGCAGCTTCAACGTGATGTGCTGCTCGGCCTTGTTGCGAAATTCCAGCGCATAGCGGGGATCGGCATGCATGATGCGCAGCAGCGCGTCGACGTTGTTGATGACGTAGCGCTTGGGGTCGAGCGTGTTCATGGTTCAGATTCTTGGTGTCGAACTGGACGCGGAACGTCAGCCCATCGGCGGAAAATGCCGCAGCCCTCCGGGGCGAGGGCTGCGGCACCTTAGCCGCGCAGGGGCGGAAAATCAAGCGCGGCGGCGCAGCACGGCAATGCCGCGGACGGTGAAGGCCACGACGATGGCCAACGACAGGTAAAAGCCGAAACCGAAGCTCAGGCTGCTCCACAGCGACGACGCCATGTCGCCGGCCATGTTGCGGCTGGCGCGGGAGTTGCCCATGAAGCCGGCGAACTGGCGGGTGGCGTCCATGATTTCGCGCACTTGCGAGACCACGCCGGCCAATACGATCAGCCACAAGGCCAGCGGCACGAAATAGCCGAACCGGGCGGCGCGGTGTGGCAGCAGGGACGGCAGCAACGGGCCGACGACCGCCAGCAGCCACAACAGTGCGTAGATGCCGGCGCCCGTGCCGTGCGCGCCCTGGATATTGCCGCCGTTCTGCATGCGCAGCATGTCATAGAAGCTGAGGCTGGCGTTCGAGCCCATGATGCGCACCGTGATCACCGAAAACACCGTGGTGGCCAGCAGGAACAGCAGCGCGCCTGCAGCGTCGCCCCGATTGACGCGCTGGGCGGCGGTGGACGCCCAGCGGGCGCCGTGGGTCTTGGCCTGGTTCAATACGTCGCGTGCCTCTTTGCCTTGCATGGTCTTTCCTTTTTGGTTCGGGCGGGGATGCCTGTATCTGTTGCTATGCGCGGCGCACGAAAAGGTTCGATTTATTTTTCGAAGAAATTTTTCGAACCTTTCCCGGCTTGGTGCGTAGCAGGGGACAAGGGCGCGGATTTTCCCGTCGCCATCCATCCACACGGAGAGTCGAAATATGTCCAACCCCACCCCGCTGACCGCCCTGTACCAGACCGTAGTGCAAGAAGAACTGGGCCTGGTCGCCCGTATTGATGAAGATGGCGACGTGCTGTTTCGCTACCCCGACCTGGGCACCATGTTCTTCAGCCTGAGCGAGTCGGATCCGGAATTCCTGCGCCTGGTCTACCCGAGCTTCGTGGACGCGGATGAACTGGGCCTGACCCGTGCGCAACTGCTGGAAGTGGTCAATGCGGTGAACAACCGCTGCAAGGCGGTCAAGCTGAGCCTGCAGCAAGACCGCGGTCCGAAGCCTGGACGCGTGTCGGCATCCGTAGAGAGCTTTGTCGCCCCGTCCGATACGCTGCCCGCCGAAGTGCTCTTGCGCGCCATCGTGACGCGTTGCGTGTCGGCCATCCGCCACTGCGCTGGCGAACTGGTGAAAGACGCGCTGGAACTCAAGCAGGCCGCTGCGGGTTGAGAAGCGCGCCGGCCGCGCGGAATTGAAACAACCCTGGCCCTGCGCTGTAACTTTGAGATACATTGCAGGGCTTTGACGGAAATTGCGCCTTGCCGCTGCGCGATTTCCGGCCACCATCATGATGTCGATGCGCCCGCTCTTACTCCGTTCCCTGATCTTTCGCCTTGTGACCATGCTGTTGTTGCTGGGAGGGTTGAGCGCATGCGCGGTCAAGACCAATTCCCGTGGCGGGCTGGTCTATGGCGTCGACACCGCCGCCCTCTTCGGTACCGAAATCGGCCAGTTCCCGTTGCAGGATGGCGGGCAGGGCACGCTGCGCCGCGAGGGCAAGAACTTCTCGGTCAAGCTGTCGGGCAACCAGCGCGTGGTGCCCTTGAACAACGTGGACTCGGCCCGCGTCGCGCGCACCGAGAACGTGGGCCCGCGCACCGTGGTCGTCATCGAGACGCAACGGCGCAATTGCGACTACCGCTACACGGTGCTGGCGATCGAGGGGTCGGACGTGTTGTCGTGGGACCTGGGCAATTGCCGCGACCGGCCGGCGGTGCTGGTGCAGGACGACCGCAGCGCCATGACCTTCGATTTTCCGAAGGGATCCAACATTGAGCGGTTCGTCTACACGCAGGACGGCCGCATGCGCCGGGGTGACGTCAAGGCGGTGGCCGGCCTGAATCCGCGCGCCAAGCCCTTTGCTGACGAATCGTTATACCCGCCGGGGTACCTGGACTCGCTGCGCCTGTACGGCGTCTACCCGCCGCCTGCGGCCCCGGCTGCAAAGACCGGCAAATCCGGCAAGCCGGGCAAAACGCCCAAGCCCGGACGGCCCGCCATGCCGGACGCGCCCGCCAGGACGGCGCCCGCCGACAACCCG
>NZ_JBYOKH010000055.1:0-47086 GCF_057799415.1 Achromobacter sp. 18P8.1.1
GAAGACGAGCCGCCCCACGAGGGGCCCCCCCCCCCCCGGGTCCAGCACGTCCGGGTCGTCCTGCAGGCCGATCCGCAAGGTGGACTGGGCATGGGCCAGTCCGCCCACAAGCATTCCCGCCATGGCCATGGCGGCGCAAAGTTTACGCATGGATGTTCTCCCTCGATTGATTTTGTTGGATTCTGCGCCAGGCGCGCCGCGATTGTATAGAGCGCGGGCTGTCGGACAGCTAAATGGGGCGAGCGACGGCCGCCTCGCGGACGGCCGCGCTCAGGGCAGCCGGCAAGGCGCCGAGAAATCGACCGCGACGGCGACGGCGTCGCGCAAGCAGGCGACCAGCGCCCGCGTGTCGTCGCGCCGGTATTGGAATGAGTAGGGCAAGGCGGCCAGCGCCGGCTCGCCGTGCAAGACGCGCAGGCTGCCTTCGGCTTGCAACGCGTCGGCCCAATGGCTGGGCAGCAGCCCAACGCCCATGCCTTCGATCAGCAGGCCGGCGATGGCGCCCCAGTTGTTGCAGCACAGGCGTTCGCCGGACGCCTCGCGCCCGGCCAGCCAATCATCGATGATGCGGCTTGTGCCCGCGCCGGCGGGCAGCGTCACCAGCGGCAGACGCGCCAGCAGCGCCGCGGTCATGCGGGTTTCACCGTCGAGCGCGGACGGCGACGCCACCCAGGCGAAGCGCGCCTGGCCGATGGGTGTGGAGGCGATGTTCACGCGCGACGAGCGTCCCGCGATGACGGCGAAATCCAGTTCGCCGTCCGCCACGCGCTGCTCCAGCACCTGGCCGATGTCCACGTAGGGCTCCAGCACCAGATCGGGGTAGGCTGCGCGTACTCCGGCGATCAGGCGCGGCAGCCAGGTCAACGCGGTCAGCTCGCCCACCCCGAAGCGGCAGCGGCCACGCAAGCCCGGCGTTTCGGTCATGGAGGCGCGCACCCGGTCAGCCGCGGCAAGCAGTTCGCGCGCCTGCGCCACCAGCCGCTGGCCCGCATCGGTCAGCGCGGCCTTGTGGCCGCTGCGGTCGAACAGCGCCTGGCCCAGCGCTTCCTCAAGCTCGGTGATGCGCTTGGACAGCGACGACACCGACAGGTGCAGGCGTTCGGCAGCCACGGCGAAGCTGGCGCAGGTGGCGGCCCAATAGAAGGCTTCGAGTTGCTTGAGGGTCATGCGGCGATTGTAGGGGGAGGCGCCCCGCCCCGGCGGCGCTAGGCCAGCCGCGGCATCAACAGGTGGGGCGACAGCCTCAGGGTGTCGATGCCGGCGCGCAGCATGCGTTCGACGCGAGGCCAGATGTCGCCCTTCAGGCGATCCGACCAACAGATGCTGTCGAACACGCCGTCCACCAGCGAATGCAGGTAGATGTTGGACAGCCGCACGTCCAGCGAGGGCGGCAGGTCTTCGCGCTCGACGGCGGCGCGCAGCAGCTTTTCGGACGTGCGCTGCGCGTAGCGTTCCCACAGGTCGCGGCGGCGCAGCAGCGGCGCGTTCTCGTCGCTGCGTTCGCACTTCAGGTACAGGATTTCCAGCACGCGCTGCATCGAACCCTCTTCCGAATAGATCCGGATGAACTGGCGCATGGAGACGTATAGCGATTCCAGGGCTTCGCCCTCGGTCGACACCTGGGTCAGCGAAGCCGCCTCGCCGAGCGCGCGGTCGCACATGGCGATACAGACGTCGATCTTGTTCTTGTAATGGCCGTAGACGGCGCCCCGGGATACCCCCGCGTGGTCCGCGATGTCGCTCATGGTGGTGCTGGCCACGCCTTTGGACAGGAACACATGCTCTGCCGCATCGAGGATGCGGTCGCGGGTGCGTTGGGACTCTTCTTTCGTCTTGCGGGCCATGCAGGAAATCTCCATGAAGGGGTTGTCGGGAACGAGCGGAAAAAGGGCCCCCACGCCGCGCACGCTTCGCGCTTGCTGCCCCCCGGGGGGCTTTTTGTCTCGGGGCGGCCCAGCAACAAAAAAACGGCGGCCCGTCGAGGAGCCGCCATTTCCACACTGTTAAGAAGTGTGCAGCCATGAGCATACTTTCCAACAAGATAATCAATCAAGCATGACGGATTAAATGATAGACTCGCCTCCCACCGGGAAAACCCGCGCATTCCCGGCACGGCATCACCCCTCTGCCCTTCCCACGGGCACACCACAACAACAATCAAAAATGAAGCAACGAGTCCCCTACAAAAAGCTCGCCTTTCTATCCGTATTGGTTCTTATTTCCGCGTGCTCGAAAAAGGCGCCGGAAGAAGACGCCAAAGCGCCCGCCGAAATCGGCGTCATCGTCGCCCGGGCCACGCCCACCGCCGTCACGACCGACCTGCCCGGACGGCTGGAACCCTATCGCGAGGCCGAAGTGCGCGCCCGCGTGGCCGGCATCGTCACCGAACGCCTGTACGAAGAAGGCCAGGACGTCGTGCGCGGCGCCGCGCTGTTCCAGATCGACCCGGCGCCGCTACAGGCCGCCTACGATTCCGAGGCCGCCAATCTGGCGCGCGCCCAGGCCAGCCTGTCGGCCGCCGCCGACAAGCTGCGCCGTTACGCCGACCTGGTGAGCGACCGCGCCATCAGCGAACGCGACCATGCCGAAAGCGTGGCCGATGAACGCCAGGCGCGCGCGCAAGTCGCGCTGGCTCGCGCCAACCTGCAAAGCGCCAAGCTGCGCCTGGGGTACGCACGGGTCACCTCGCCCATCGACGGCCGCGCCCGGCGCGCGCTGGTCACCGAAGGCGCGCTGGTCGGCGAAGGCCAGGCCACGCCGCTGACGGTCGTGCAGCAGATCGACCCCATCTACGTGAACTTCGCCCAGCCCGCCGCCGAGGTGATGCAGCTGCAGAAGCAGATCCGCGCGGGCGCGCTGCAAGGCGTGGCGCCGGACCAGGTGCGGGTGCGCCTGGTGCTGCCGGACGGGTCCGAGTACGCGCGCGGCGGCACGCTGTCGTTCGCCGACCTGGCCGTGGACCCCGGCACGGACAACGTGACGATGCGGGCGCTGTTCGACAACCCCGGCCGCGAATTGCTGCCGGGCATGTACGTGCGCGTCAAGCTGGAGCAGGCGATCAACCGCGAGGCCTATCTGGTGCCGCGCGACGCGCTCCTGCGCACCGCCGAGGGCGCACACCTGCTGGCGGCGGACGAGACCGGCGAACTGCGCCGCATCCCGGTGGCCGCGCATCGCCTGCAAGGCCCGAACTGGATCGTGACGCAAGGGCTGGTGGGCGGCGAACGCATCGTCGTGGAGAACGCCGCCCAGCTGGCTGCGGGCCAGAAGATCAAGCCCATTGAAAAACCAGCCCCCGGCGCGCAAACCGCCCCCGAGGGCAAGAAGGGATAAACCATGGCGCGTTTCTTTATTGATCGCCCCGTTTTCGCGTGGGTGATCTCGCTGCTGATCATGCTGATCGGCATCCTGTCGATCCGCGCACTGCCGGTCGCGCAGTATCCGGACATCGCGCCGCCCGTGGTCAACATCGGCGCAAGCTACCCCGGCGCGTCGGCACAGGTGGTCGAAGAGGCCGTCACGGCCATCATCGAACGCGAGATGAACGGCGCGCCCGGCCTGATGTACACGTCGTCCACCAGCGACTCCACGGGCTGGGCCAGCATCAACCTGACCTTCAAGCAAGGCACCAACCCGGACATCGCTGCCGTGGAAGTGCAGAACCGCCTGAAGGCGGTCGAGCCGCGCCTGCCCGAATCCGTGCGGCGCGACGGCGTGCGCGTGGAAAAGGCGGCCGACAACATCCAGCTGGTGGTCTCCTTGAAGTCCGACGGACGCCTGGACGACATCCAACTGGGCGAGCTGGCGGCCTCCAACGTGCTGCAGGCGCTGCGCCGCGTGGAAGGCGTGGGCAAGGTGCAGTCCTTCGGCGCCGAAGCGGCGATGCGCATCTGGCCCGATCCCGCCAAGCTGACGGCCATGTCGCTCACGCCCGGCGACATCGCACGCGCCCTGCGCGACTACAACGCGCGGGTCACCATCGGCGAACTGGGCAACCAGGCCGTGCCCAAGGACGCGCCGCTGAACGCCAGCATCGTGGCGGGCGAGTCCCTGCACACGCCCGAGCAGTTCGCCAACATCCCGCTGCGCACGCAGCCGGGCGGCGCCACGCTGCGCCTGAAGGACGTGGCGCGGGTGGAACTGGGCGGCACGGACTACATGTACCTGTCGCGTGTGAACGGCATGACGGGCACCGGGCTGGGCATCAAGCTGGCCCCGGGATCCAACGCCGTGGACACCACGCGCCGCATCCGTGCCACCATGGACGAGCTGGCGCAGTACTTCCCGCCCGGGGTCACCTATGACCTGCCTTACGAGACCTCGACCTTTGTCGAGATCTCGATCCAGAAGGTGCTGATGACCCTGCTGGAAGCGGTGGCCCTGGTGTTCTGCGTGATGTACCTGTTCATGCAGAACTTCCGCGCCACGCTCATCCCGACGCTGGTGGTGCCGGTGGCGCTGTTGGGCACGCTGGGCGTGATGCTGTGGCTGGGCTTTTCCATCAACGTGCTGACCATGTTCGGCATGGTGCTGGCCATCGGCATCCTGGTGGACGACGCAATCGTGGTGGTGGAGAACGTGGAACGCATCATGGCCGAGGAAGGCCTGTCGGCCCACGACGCCACCGTGCGCGCCATGCGCCAGATCAGCGGCGCCATCATGGGCATTACCGTCGTGCTGGTGTCGGTGTTCGTGCCGATGGCCTTCTTCGACGGCGCGGTGGGCAACATCTACCGCCAGTTCGCTGTGACGCTGGCGGTGTCGATCGCGTTTTCCGCGTTCCTGGCGCTGTCGCTGACGCCGGCGCTCTGCGCCACCCTGCTCAAGCCCGTGCCTGCCGGCCACCACGAGAAGCGCGGCTTCTTCGGCTGGTTCAACCGCGCCTTCGCCCGCCTGACCGAGCGCTACACCGCCCGTGTGGCGGGCGTGCTGGCCCGGCCGGTGCGCTTCGGACTGGCCTATCTGGCCGTCATCGCCGCGGTGGCGTTCCTGTTCATGCGCCTGCCCTCCTCGTTCCTGCCCGACGAAGACCAGGGCAGCTTCATGGCCATGGTCATCCTGCCGCAAGGCACGCCGCAGAGCGACACGATGGCGCTGGTGAAGGAAGTCGAACGCTACATGCTGGACAACGAACCGGTCGAGTTCGTGTATTCGGTCAATGGCTTCAGCCTGTACGGCAGCGGCCCGAACTCGGCCATGTTCTTCGTGACGTTGAAGGACTGGAAGGAACGGCGCGACGCCAGCCAACATGTGGACGCCGTCGTCGAACGCATCAACGAGGCCTTTGCCGAGCGCAAGAACGCGATGGTGCAGGCGCTGAATTCGCCCCCCCTGCCGGACCTGGGTTCCACCTCGGGCTTTGATTTCCGGCTGCAGGACCGTGCTGGCCTGGGCTATCAAGCCTTGACCCAGGCGCGCCAGCAGTTGCTGGCCGCCGCGGCCAAGCACCCCGCGTTGACGGAAGTGGTGTTCGCCGGCCAGGAAGAAGCGCCGCAACTACAGTTGAACATCGACCGCGACAAGGCCCAGGCCATGGGTGTGGCCGTGGAAGAGATCAACACGGCGCTGGCGGTGATGTACGGGTCGGACTATATCGGCGACTTCATGCATAACGGCCAGGTGCGGCGCGTGACGGTGCAGGCGGACGGCAAGAGCCGGGTCGACGTGGACGACGTGTCGCGCCTGCACGTGCGCAACGTGCAGGGCCAGATGGTGCCGCTGTCCGCGTTCACCACGCTGAAGTGGACGATGGGCCCGCCGCAGCTCAGCCGCTACAACGGTTTTCCCACCTTCACGATCAACGGCTCGGCGGCCAAGGGGCATAGCAGCGGCGAAGCCATGCGCGCCATGGAGGAATTGGCCGCGGAACTGCCGCGTGGCATCGGTTTCGACTGGTCGGGCCAATCGTACGAGGAACGGCTGTCGGGCAACCAGGCGGCCGCGCTGTTCGCCTTGTCGGTGCTGATCGTGTTTCTGGCGCTGGCTGCGCTGTATGAAAGCTGGACCATTCCGCTGGCGGTGATCCTCGTCGTGCCGCTGGGCGTGATCGGCGCCGTGCTGGGCGTGACGCTGCGCGGCATGCCTAACGACATCTACTTCAAGGTGGGCCTCATCGCCACCATCGGCTTGTCGGCCAAGAACGCCATCCTGATCGTCGAGGTGGCCAAGGACCTGGTGCGCGACGGCCAGGGCCTGGTGTCGGCGACGCTGGAGGCGGCGCGGCTGCGGCTGCGGCCCATCGTCATGACCTCGCTGGCCTTCGGCGTGGGCGTGCTGCCGCTGGCCCTGGCGACAGGCGCGGCATCCGGCGCGCAGGCGGCAATTGGCACCGGCGTGCTGGGCGGGATCCTGACGGCGACCGTACTGGCCATTTTCCTGGTGCCGCTGTTTTTCCTGATCGTGGGCCGCCTGTTCGGCGGGCGCGCCCGCCCCGCGCGTCAATCCGACCGCGACCCTGTGGAGACCACGCCATGAAAGCCATGGCCATGACCCTACTGGCGGCAGCCCTGGCGGGCTGCTCGCTGGCGCCCGTGCATGAGCGCCCCGCCGCGCCCATCCCCGCGGCTTACGACACGCCCGCGCAAGACGGACAGGCGGAAATACCCCAGGACTGGCGCGTGTATTTCAACGACCCGGCGTTGCAGGCCTGGATCGAAGCCGCGCTGCAGAACAACCGCAACCTGCGCGTGGCGGCATTGCGCATCCAGGAGGCGCGCGCGCTGTATGGTGTCCAGGACGCAGACCGCTTGCCGAGCCTGGACGGGCGCGGCGAATTCAGCCGGGGCCGCAGCGTGGAACCCGGACAGGGTCCATTGCCGGTGGCGAACCGCTATCGCGCTGCCGTCGGCATCACAGCCTTCGAACTGGACTTCTTCGGCCGCGTGAAAAGCCTGAGCGACGCGGCGCTAGAACGCTACCTGGCCAGCGAAGAAGCACACCGCGCCGCAACCTTGTCCCTGGTGGCGGAAACCGCAACGGCGGTCTTCAACCAGCGCTCGCTGGCCGAGCAACTGCGGCTGACAGAGAGCACGCTGGCGCTGCGCGAGGCGACGCTGAAGATCACCCGGCGCCGTTACGACGCCGGGCTGGAAACCGCGATCGGGCTGCGCACCGCGCAGATGCTGGTGGAGTCATCCCGCGCCACGCATGCCGAGCTCAGCCGGGAATACCGGCAAGCCGTGCATGCGCTGGGCCTGTTGGCAGGCGACTTCTCGCTGCCGGCAGGAACCGAAGCTGTGTCGCTGGAAAGCCAGAGCCTGACGCCGCTGGCTGCCGGCTTGCCGTCGACGCTGCTGACGCGCCGCCCCGACTTGCGCCAGGCCGAGAACACGCTGCGCGCCGCCAACGCCGACATCGGCGCCGCGCGGGCGGCCTTCTTCCCGTCGGTGCAGTTGACGACCGATATCGGCAGCACGGCTGGCAGCTTTTCGGACCTGTTCGGATCGGGCACGGGCAATTGGGTGTTCGCGCCCACGCTGACGCTGCCCATCTTCAACGCGGGCCGCAACCGCGCCAACCTGTCGCTGGCCGAAACCCGCAAGGATATCGCCGTGGCGCAGTATGAAGGCAGCATCCAGCTGGCCTTCCGCGAGGTGGCCGACGCCCTGTCCGCGCGGGACACCTTGCGCGAACAGATCGACGCGCAACGCAAGGTGCGCGACGCCGACCGCGACCGCCAGCGGCTGGCCGAACGACGCTACGACCGCGGCGTGGCGGGTTATCTGGAAATGCTGGAGGCGCAGCGCAGCCTGTTCGAATCCGAGCAGGAGTACATCCGGCTGCAGCAGCGCCGACTGGTCAACGCGGTGGACCTGTACAAGGCGCTGGGCGGGTGGGAAACGCCGGCGGATAAGGGCTCGTAGGATGGGTGAAGCGCGAGAGGGAGTGCGTCTGAGCGCAGGCCTTCAGCGCGCGTAACCCATCAAGCGGCGCTACTTTTCTTATCCGATTCGGCTATAGGATGACCGCCGCTTGATGGGTTGCGCGCGCTGAACGTCGGAGTTCTTGCCGAAGAACTCTCGCGCTTCACCCATCCTACGGATTCACGTGCGCGGCCGCCCGTCTGTCACGCCCGCGTGCTGACGCGGTAGGCGCAGCGGCGCGCGCCGGCCAGGATGTGTTCTTCGCGGTCGACCGTCACGCCTGCGCCCAGCACGTTGCGGAATAGTTCCAGTTCGCTGCGGCAAAAGCCCATACAGGCCTTGGCCGCCGAGCAGATCGGACAGTGGTTTTCGATGAAGAGATAGTCCGCGCCGTCCTGGCGCAGTTCGGCCATGTAGCCTTCGGAGGAACGCACCTGGACCAGGCGTTCCAGCCGGCCGGCCAGGTCCTTGGCGCCCAGCATGGCCTGGTGGTAGCTGTTCAGCATGGCGGCTTCGCGCACCTGGATCAGCTTTTCCACGCCCTCGTCGCCGAACACCTGGCGCACGGCCCCGATCATCTGCACCGTCATTTCCGCATGCGTGTCGGGAAAGCGGCCGTGGCCGGCCTCCGTCAGATACCAGATCTGGGTCGGCCGGCCGCGCCCGGCGCTATGGCTTTCGGAATCCACCAGCCCATCGGCATGCAACCGCGTCATCTGCTGGCGCACCGCTTCGGCCGTCACGTCCATGGCCTTCGCGATGACCGCAATGGACTGCGGGCCGCGCGTCTTCAAGGTCATGAGCACGCGGTCGGCCGGTTGATGCGGCGTCCAGGTGACGGGTTGGGACAGGCTGTCAGACATGGCGATAACGGAACTCCAGGTTTTTTCCTATGGTGCCACGAACCGGGGCGAAGGTCAGCCGGCGGCGGGCGACGGCTTGGATCCCTCCCCTGTCGATTCCCCGCTTGCCGTTTCCGGCCCCGCCTCCCAGCCCCCGCCCAGCGCCTTGTACAGCGCGATCAGGCGGGTATAGGACTCCGTTTCGGCAACGGCCACGGCGTCCTGGGCGCGCAAAAGCGTACGCTGCGCATCCAGCACCGTCAAATACGGGGCGCTGCCTTCCCGGTAGCGCAGTTGCGCCAGGTCGGCCGCCCGGCTGCTGTGCATCGCCGCCTGCGCCAGGTTGCCCAGCCGCTGCTGCGTCTGGCCGAATTCCGTCAATGCCGCTTCAAGCTCTTCCACGGCCCGCAGCACGGTCTGCTCGTAGCGCGCCACTTCGCCTTCGGATCGGGCCACGGCGCCGCGCTTTCTTGCCAGCGCCGTCGGCAGGTGGAACGCCGGCCAGTTCACCCCCGAAGCCACGCTGAACGCGCGGCTGGACGATGAACCGAAGTCGGCCCCGCGCAATGCCACGAATCCCAGGAAGCCGCCCAGGTCGAACCGGGGATAGAGCTCGGCGGTAGCCACCCCCACGTCCGCATTGGCGGCGGCCATATTGCGTTCGGCCGCCAGGATGTCTGGACGACGCGACAGCAAGGCGCCCACGTCGCCGATCGGCAAGCGGGCGGTCAACGGCGCAAGTGGCCGGCCGGCGTCCAGCTCGCCCAGTTCGGCGGGGCGCAGCCCGGCCAGCACCGCGATGCGGTAAAGCGCCAGCCGCCTGGCCGTTTCCTGCACGGGCACGCTGGCCTGCACAGTTTCCAGTTCAGCCCGCGCACTTGCAAGATCGCCTTCGTCGCCGCGGCCGGCCGAGACCATCGCCTGGGTGACGCGCAGGCTGTCGCGCTGGCTGTCCAGATTGGCGCGCGCCACGGTCAACCGCTGTTCGGCGCCGCGCAGTTCGAAGTAATTACGCGCGACCTCCGCTGCCACCACGATGCGCGCCTGCGCCAGGTCTGCGGCCTGGGCCTCGCTGCGTGCCGCAGCCCCTTCGGCCGTCCGGCGCAGACGGCCGAACAGGTCGAGTTCCCAGGTGGCGTCGAACCCGGCGCGGTAACTCTGAGCCAGATTGCGCTGTCCGGCAGCGCCCGCATTGGCTTGCGACAGGCTGCGCTCGTAGCGGCCGTCCAGCGTCACCGCGGGCAATTGGTCCAGCTCCTTTTCGTCCAGCACGGCACGCGACTCGGCCAGGCGCGCCTGGGCGATGCGGATGTCGTGGTTGCGGGACAGGGCCAGGCCGATCAGGCGGTCCAGCTGGGGGTCCTGCAACTGCTTCCACCAGTCGCGCTGCAGCCGGTCCGTGGAAAACAGCGCCTGCTCCGGGCTGGCGAGGGCCACGGGCGCGGCCTGCGGCTTCTGGTAATCAGGCCCGACCGCGCAACCCGCGGTGGCCAGGGCCGCCACCAGCACGGCGAGGCCGCGGCGCAGGCGTTTGGGGTGAATGGATGGGTTCATGATCGGTTCCTTAATGCGAGGCGGCCACAGTGGCGTCCGCTGCTTGCGCCGCCGCCAGTTCCCGGGCGCGCGGCGTGTCGTTGGCGGCACGGTGGTCACGTGCGAAGACGGTGTAGACGGTGGGCAGGACGAACAGCGTGAACAAGGTGCCCACCAGCAGGCCCACCACGATGACGAGTCCCAGGCTGTAGCGGCTGTGCGCGCCCGCGCCGGAGGCGAACAGCAGCGGGATCAGCCCCATCACCATCGCTGCCGTCGTCATCAGGATGGGACGCAGGCGGATGCGGGCGGCCTGCTCCATCGCCGTGCGCCGGTCCAGCCCATGGCTGACCTGCATCTCGTTGGCGAACTCCACCATCAGGATGCCGTGCTTGCTGATCAGGCCGATCAGCGTCACCAGGCCGATCTGGGTATAGATGTTGACGGTGGCCATGCCCAGCGCCAGCGGAATCAGGGCGCCGCAGATCGACATGGGCACGCTGACCAGGATGATGAACGGGTCGCGCAGGCTTTCGTATTGCGCCGCCAGCACCAGATAGATGACGATGATGGCGAAAATGAAGGTGATCATCAGCGCCGAGCCTTCCTGGCTGAACTGGCGCGCATCCGACTGCCAGTCGTAGCTGAAGCCGGCAGGCAATTGCTGCGCCTGCTGCGTCAGGAACCGCACCGCGTCGCCCATCGTGACGCCCGGCATCGGAATGGCCTGGAAGGTAGCGGCGTTCAACTGGTTGAATTGCGTCAGCGAATTGGGTTCCACCCCCATGGATACCGACACCAGGTTGGACAGCGGCACCTGCGCGCCGCTGGCGCTCTTGACGTGGAACTGCGCCAACGATGCAGGCGAGATGCGCTGTTCGCGCAGGCTCTGCGGGATCACGTCATAGGACCTGCCGTCCATGCCGAAGCGGTTGACGTAGTTTTCGCCCACCAGCACGGCCAGCGTATCGCCAATGGCCTTCATGGTGACACCCAGGCTGTTGGCCTTGGCGCGGTCCACCTTCAGCTGCACCACCGGATTGTTGTAGTCCAGGTCGCTGTCCACCACCATGAACAGGCCGCTTTCGCGCGCCGCCTTCTTCAGGCTTTCCATGGCCTCGTACACGACCGGGTAATCGGCCGCGCTCATCAGCACCATCTGCACGGGCAGCCCGCCGGTGGAACCCGGCAGGGACGGCAATTGGAAAGCGAAAATATTGCTGCCTTCGACCTGATTGACCATCGATTGCATGTCGGCCTGGATCTCGTCGGCCGAGCGCTTGCGGTCCTTCCAGTCGACGAAGTCGACGCCGCCAATACTGTTGGACACGCCGTCCGAGCCGTTGATCAGCCAGCGGCCCTTTTGTTCGGGCAACGTCTTCATGACGTCGTCCCACTTCTTGCCGAATTTCTCGACATAGTCGATGTTGGCCTGCTGCGGCGACTTGATCGCCGTCAGCACGGTCGACTGGTCTTCGACGGGCGCCAGCTCGCGCTGGGCTGCGTTGTACAGGAACGGCAGGCTGACCAGCACCGCCACGGCGATCAGCCCCGTCACCCAGCGGTGATGCAGCGACACGTCCAGCACGCGGCCGTAGGCGTCGCCCAGCCGCCCGAAGAAGCGTTCGGCGCGCTGCGCCATCCAGCCTTCCGACACGTGACTGTTCAAGAGGAAAGAACTCATCACGGGCGACAGCGTCAGCGCGATCACGCCCGATACGACCACGGCGCCCGCCAGTGTGAAGGCGAATTCCTTGAAGAGCGATCCGGTCAGCCCGCCCATCAGCCCGATGGGCGCATAGACGGCCGCCAGGGTGATCGTCATGGCGATCACCGGCCCCGCCACTTCACGCGCGCCGATCAGCGCGGCCCGCACGGGCGACTTGCCTTCTTCGATATGGCGGTGCACGTTTTCCACCACGACGATGGCATCGTCCACCACCAGGCCGATGGCCAGCACCATCGCCAGCAGGGTCAACAAATTCACGCTGAAGCCGAACAGCGCCATGATGGCCGCCCCGCCCAGCATGGACAGCGGAATCGTGATGACCGGAATCAGCACGGCGCGCAGCGACCCCAGGCACAGGAAGATCACCACCACCACGATGGCGACGGCTTCCAGCAATGTCTGCATCACGCCGTCGATGGACGCGCTGATGAAGCGGGCCAGCTCGAACGGCACCTGCACGCTGGTGCCCGGCGGCAGGTTCTGCTTGATATTGGGCACGAGCTCGTTCAAGCGCTTGACGATGACGAGCGGGTTGCCGACCGGGGTGGCGTTCAGGCCGAAGTACACAGCCGGTTCGCCATCCATCAAGCCGCTGGAATCGGTGGACGCCGCCCCCAGTTCGACGGTTGCCACGTCGCCCAACCGCACGATGGCGTCGCCGTCGCGCTTGACCACCAGGTCGCGGAATTCCGCCACATTCACGAGATCGGTGTTGACCTGGATGTTGGACACCACGTACAGGCCCTTGGCCTGCCCTGGCGCGGCCTGCACGTTGTTGTCGCGCAGCGCCTGCGCCAGTTCGCCGGCGGAAATGCCGCGTGCGGCCATCCGGTTGGGGTCCAGCCAGACCCGCATGGCGAGCTTCTGGCCGCCATAGAGTTCGACGCTTGCCACGCCGTCGATCGACGACAGCTGCGGCTGCACGACCCGCGACAGGTAATCGGTCAGCGCCGCCAGCGACAACGTGGTGCTGGAAAAGCCCACATAGGCCACCGCGGTCGCCTCGCCCGCGGACTTGACCAGCACGGGGTCGTACACGTCTTGCGGCAGGCGGTACTTGACCTCGTTGACCTTGGCCATGACCTCGGTCATGGCCTTGTTGGAGTCGGCGTTCAGTTTCATCCGGACGGTGATGACGCTGCGGCCCTGGGTCGATGAGGAAGACAGGTAGTCGATGCCTTCCACGGTGGCGACCGACTGCGCGATGGGCTGCGTGACGAAGCCTTGCATCAGGTCGGGCGACGCGCCCGGGTATTGGGTGGTGATGGTGATGGTGGTGCTTTCGGTCAGCGGGTACTGCCGCACGGGCAGGCCGCTCAGCGCCTTGATGCCGAGCAGCAGGATCAGCGTGCTGACCACCAGGGCCAGCACGGGCCGGCGGACGAAGAGGTCGGTGAATTTCATGATTGCCTCCTGCCCCGTTACCGGGCTTGCGCCGTGGCTTGCTGCGCATCGCCCAGCGCCACGGTGTCGGTGGCGATGATGTCGACCGCCGCGCCGTTATGCAGGCGCAACTGCCCGGAGGTCACGACCTGGTCGCCCGCTTCCAGCCCTTCCGTCACGACCACGCGGCCGCGCACGCGCTCGGCCGTCTTCACATAGGCTTGGCGCACGGTGGGGGCCGCGCCCTGCTGGTCCGCCGCAGGCGGCGTCAGGACGTAGACGGAATCGCCATAGGCGCTATAGCTGACCGCGGTCTCAGGCACGGTGATGACGTCGGGGCGATCAGGCAGGCCGATGCGGCCGTGGGCGAACATGCCGGCCGCCAGCGCGCCATCGGCATTGGGCAGCGTGGCCTGCACGCGCACGGTGCGTGAACCCGGGTCGACTTGTGGCTCAACGGTCGTGACCTGCCCCGAGAACTCTCGCCCGGCGTGGGCGTCGACCGTCACGGTCACGGACTGGCCGGTGCGCAACGCGCCCAGCGCCTGTTCGGGCAAGGTGATGTTGGCATACAGCGTGGTCGCGTCGGTCAGCGAGACCAGCGGATCACCCGCTTTGGCGAATTGGCCCAGATTGACGCGGCGCACGCCCAGCACGCCGTCAAACGGCGCCTTCACGCGCTTTTGTTCGATCAACGCCTGCACCCGCTTGATGTCGGCGGCCGCCTGGTCGTAGTCCGCCTGCGCCTGATCCAGTTGTTCCCGCGTGGCGGCCTGTTGCGGCAGCAGGCGGCGCGTGCGTTCCAGCAAGGTCCGCGCGTTGCGCGCCTGGGCCTGAAGACGCGCCAGTTCGCCCTGCTCGGGCGCATCGTTGAACTGCACCAGCAACTGCCCGGCCTGCACGTGCTGGCCGGCCGTGAACAGGATCTGGGTGACGCGGCCGTCCACCTCAGCCGGCACCTGGACCTGGCGCGTCGCCTCCAGCGACCCGATGCCGGTCAACGCCACGGGGAAGTCCGCCCGAACGGCAGGCGCCACCGCCACTTTGGCGGGCGGCATCGCCCAACCGCCCTTTTGCGACGTGCCGCTGAATGTCCAGACCAGCCCGCCCCCCACCGCCACCGCCAGCACGACGACGCCCGCCGCCCATGCCCCTGATTTCGCCTTCATGATTCACTCTCTATTTATCCAAGAATATGCTTGGATAATCCACGATTCCGGCGAATCCGTCAAAGTGGCGAAAGCAATGCCCGGGATAGCGGCAGGCTATGGACGAAAAAAAACCGCCGGGAAAACCCGGCGGCATGGCGTGGCGCGCGCGCCGCCGCTGCTAGGTTCGCACCATATGCAGGTAATGGCGGTGGCGTTCGTACTGGTCCAGGATGTCGCCAATGACGGCGTCCCGGCTCCAGCCCATGATGTCGTAGTCCTGTCCGCCTTCGCGCAAGTGGACTTCCGCGCGGAAGTACTTGCGCTCTTCCTCGTCGGCGGCCTCTTCCGGGGTCAGGCTGGGACGGACGAACGCCTCGGGGCGCACCGCGTACCAGAAGTCCAGGTGGTCGCCATGGGACACCTCCAGGGTCACGCCGCCTTCGCTCTCGTCTTCGCGCACGGCCACCGCATAGCCCTGGCGGCGCAATTCGTCGGCCACATCGTCCAGCGCCGGCCGCACCACGTCGCTGATGAAGCGCAGCACGTGGGCGCGGCGCGGCATCATGACCATATTGCGCAGGCGCCGTTCCCAGGACTGGCCGCCGCGCGCCGGCCGCGACAGGGTCAGGGACTGGTAGCGAATGCCGCGCTTGGTCGCGTCCAGCCGCAGCGCCTTGAACAGCCCCCACAACGACAGCAGCAGGATGATGGAGAACGGCAGCGCGCTTGCGATGGTGGCCGTCTGCAAGGCGGTCAGTCCGTCGGCCAGCAGCAGTGCGATGGCGACAGCCCCCATCGACAGCGACCAGAAGATGCGCTGCCACACCGGCGTGCGGTCCGCCCCGCCGGATGCCAGCAGGTCCACCACCAGCGCCCCCGAGTCCGCCGACGTGACGAAGAACACCGCCACCATCGCGATAGCGAACACGGATAGCACGTTGCTCCAGGGCAGTTGTTCAAGGAACGCGAAAAGCGCCAGCGAACTGTCGGCTTCGACGGTCTCGGCAAACCCTTTCACGCCGTCGACCAGGATGAAGTGGATGGCGGTATCGCCGAACACCGTCATCCAGAACAGGGTAAAGCCGGCAGGCACAAGCAGCACGCCGCAGACGAACTCGCGGATGGTGCGCCCGCGCGAGATGCGCGCGATGAACAGGCCCACGAACGGCGACCACGCGATCCACCAGCCCCAATAGAAGAGCGTCCAGCCGCCAATCCAGTCGGAAGGATCATAGGCGTACAGGTTGAAGGTCTTGTTGACGATGTCCGACAGGTAAGCGCCGGTGTTCTGCACAAAGGTCTGGAACAGGAACACCGTGGGGCCGGCGATCAGCACGAACAGCAGCAGGATCACCGCCAGCACCATGTTGGCTTCGGACAGGATGCGGATGCCCTTGTCCAGGCCGCTTGCGACGGACAGCGTGGCCAGCCCGCAAGTGATGATGATGAGGATGATCTGCGTGGTCACGCCCACGGGGATGCCGAACAGGTGGTTCAACCCGCTGTTCATCTGCGCCACGCCCAGGCCCAGCGAGGTCGCCACGCCCAGCACCGTGCCGATGATGGCGAAGATGTCGACCGCGTGGCCGATGGGCCCGTGGATGCGGTTGCCGATCAGCGGGTACAGCGCGGAACGCAGGGTCAGCGGCAGGCCATGCCGGAAAGAGAAGAACGCCAGCGTCAGCGCCACCACGGCGTAGATCGCCCACGCATGCAGCCCCCAATGGAAGAAGGTGATCTTCATGGCCTCGCGGGCGGCGGCGGCATTGCCGCCCTCGCCGACCGGCGGCGACATGAAGTGCATGACGGGTTCGGCCACGCCGAAGAACATCAGACCGATGCCCATGCCGGCCGAGAACAGCATCGCGAACCACGTGAAATTGCGGTAGTCCGGTTCACTGTGGTCGGGGCCCAGCTTGATGTCGCCGTAACGGCTGACCGCCAGGAACGTGACCGACAGCAAGATGATGGCCACGACCAGGATGTAGAACCAGCTGGCATTGCCGAGGATCCAGCCCTGCATCGCTTCGAACAGGTTCTGCGCGGTCTTCGGGGCCGCGATGGCAAAGCCCACGAGTAGCAGGGTGAACAGCGCGGCCGAAAAAAAGACCGGTTTGTTGATGGTGGAGGATGGTCGGGTTTCTGAAGTCAAGCTGCCGCTCCTTTCGCCCGAGGGTTGAAAAAACCGGCGCCGGCCCCCTCAGTCTGGCCGCGCGCCGCAGGTATTACTATCACGCCCAGAGTACGGCTGACAATCTGAAATAACGGACAAGCGCATGATCGATCACCTGGACCATCTGGTCTTGACCTGCACCGACCCCGAGGCCACGGTGGATTTCTACACCCGGATTTTGGGCATGCGCCTGGAGACCTTCGGCGAAGGCCGCCAGGCGTTGCGCTTTGGCAACCAGAAAATCAACCTGCACGTGCGCGGCCACGAATTCGAGCCGAAGGCACACTTGCCCGTGCCGGGCGCGCTGGACCTGTGCTTTATCGCCGACCGGCCCCTGGACGAGGTGATCGCCCGCTTGAACGAGGCCGGCGCCACGATCATCGAAGGCCCGGTGCCACGCACTGGCGCCACCGGCAAGATCCGATCCGTATATCTGCGCGACCCGGACCTGAATCTGATCGAGATATCGGAATTGCTGGCCCAATCCTAGAGCGCCCTACTGCCCCTCGGGCGGCGGGTCGCCGAAGACCACGCGGCGGAAGAATCCCGCCAGCACGGCCTCGGTCATTTCCAGCGTGACGCCCTGCGGATCGAAGGCATAGCTGAACTGCATGCCGTCCGACAAGGCCAGCAGGCCGATGGCGAGTTGCTCTGCCGGCAGCGGCAGCGGCGTGCCCACGTGGGCGGAGAACTGGCGGACGTATTCGGTCGTGGCCGCCCGCAGTTCGCGCAGGCAGTCCGTGAAGCCCACCCGGAATTCCGGGTCGCGCGCGGCTTGCAGCTTGCCTTCCATCCAGAGCAGGAAACAGTCGTTTTCGCGGTGGTGCGTGCTGTAGTACTCCAGCACGCGCGCCTCCATCTGCGGGCGCGATTCGCCGTCCTCGAAGATGGCGCGCATGTCGGCCATCACTTTTTCGTGATCGCGCCGGAGCAATTGCAGGAACAGTTCGGACTTGCTGCCGAAATTGGAATAAAAGGCCCCGCGCGTGTACCCCGCCAGTTCGGCGATGTCCTCGACGCTGGCGGCCACGAAACCCTTGCTGAGGAAAACCGATTGCGCAGCGTCGAACAGGCGCTGGCGCGTCTGGTCTCGGCTTTGCTCGCGGGTAAGGCGGATTTTTGACATGGCGCGAGTTTAGCACTGGCGTCCATTTCAAATACAGTGTTGTATCTGAATACAGAGTTGCATTAGAATCCAGGCCGTATCGAGTCTGACTCGCCCCTCTTTTGCCCTTTTCCGCGCCGCGAGGTGTTTCGTGAATTGTCCTGGCCCTTGCGCGCGCCCCGCCGCGCTCGACCTTGCCGCCCCTGTGGCGCTGCCCCTTTCTTCCCCCCGCCGCTGGACGCGCCGGCTGGCCTTGCCGGCTGCCTTGGCGATAGCGGTGGCCCTGTCCGCCTGCGGCCGCAAGGAAGCGCCTGCTCCCGCGCCGCGGCCGGTGGTCGCCATGCCGGCCAAAGCCGACGAGCGCCTGCCGGCCTGGACCTTGCCGGGCGAGGTGCAGGCGCGCTACAGCACGCCGCTGTCGTTCCGCGTAGGCGGCAAGATCATCGAACGCCAGGTCAGGCTGGGTGACAGCGTCACCCCGGGCCAGATCGTGGCCAAGCTGGACCCCGCCGATGCGACCAAGAACGCGGCCGCCGCGAAAGCCCAGTTGTCGGCCGCCCAGCATCAGCTGGACTATGCGCGCCAGCAGCTGGACCGCGACCGCGCCCAGGCGCGCGAAAACCTGATCGCCGCGAACCAGCTTGAGCAGACCCGCAACGCCTACGCTTCGGCGCTGGCGCAGCGCGACCAGGCCGCGCAGCAGGCGGCGCTGTCGGCCGACCAGCTGAAATACACCACCCTGCAGGCCGACCACGCGGGCGTCATCACCGCCGAACAGGCCGACACCGGCCAGAACGTGGCGGCGGGGACGCCGGTCTACCAATTGGCGTGGTCCGGCGACATCGACGCGATCTGCGACGTGCCCGAAAGCGTGCTGGCGGGGCTTGCCGTAGGCCAACGCGCCCACGTCACGCTGGGCCCGCTGCCCGGCAAGACCTTTGCTGCCATCTTGCGCGAAATTGCGCCGGCCGCCGATCCGCAAAGCCGCACCTACCGCGTCAAGCTCACGCTGGAATCGCCCTCGCCGGACGTCCGGCTGGGCATGACCGCCAACATCAGCTTCGACAACCGCGGTTCGGACAGCCAGGCCACCTACACGGTGCCGGCCACCGCGCTGTTCCATGACGGCAAGGAGCCCGCCGTCTGGGTCGTCAAGCCGCAGGAAGACACGCTGGAGCTGCGCCGCGTGCAGGTGCTGCGTTACGACGCCCGCACCGTCACGCTGGCAGGCGGTGTAAAGGCCGGCGAACGCCTGGTCTGGCAAGGCGTGCACACGGTATCAGCCGGCGAAAAAGTGCGCGCCGTGCCGCCGCTGCATCCTGAGGACTTCGCGTCATGAGCGCGCCGGATCGGGAGCCTGGCCACAGCCACGAAGAAGGCAAGTTCAACCTGTCGGCCTGGGCGTTGCGCCACCAGCCGCTGGTGATCTTCATCATTACGCTGGTGACGCTGTTCGGCGTGCTGTCGTATTCCAAGCTGGCGCAGTCGGAAGATCCGCCCTTCACGTTCCGCGTGATGGTCATCAAGACCCTGTGGCCGGGCGCGACCGCGCAGCAGGTGCAGGAACAGGTCACCGACCGCATCGGCAAGAAGCTCCAGGAGACCCCCAACACGGACTTCCTGCGCAGCTACTCTCGCCCCGGCGAATCGCTGATCTTCTACACCATGAAGGACTCGGCGCCCGCCAGTACCGTGGCCGACCAGTGGTACCAGATCCGCAAGAAAGTCGGCGACATCCAGGCCACGCTGCCCCAGGGCGTGCAGGGCCCGTTCTTCAACGACGAGTTCGGCGACGTCTACACCAATATCTACACCCTGCACGGCGACGGCTTCTCGCCGGCGCAACTGCATGACTATGCGGACAAGCTGCGCACGGTGCTGCTACGCGTGCCCGGGGTGGCCAAGGTGGACTACTTTGCCGACCAGGCCGAGCACGTCTACATCGAAATCTCCAACACGCAGCTGACCCGGCTGGGCGTCTCGCCGCAGCAGATCGCCCAGGCGATCAATACGCAGAACGCGGTGGCCAGCGCCGGCACCTTGACGACCGCCGACGACCGCATCTTCGTGCGCCCCACCGGCCAGTTCGAGAACAGCCGCGCGCTGGCGGACACGCTGATCCGGGTGAACGGAAAATCCATCCGGCTGGGCGACATCGCCACGATCCATCGCGGCTACGACGACCCGCCCGTCGAACAGATGCGTGCTGGCGGCGCCCCGGTGCTGGGCATCGGCATCACCATGCAGCCCGGGCAGGACGTGGTGCGCCTGGGCAAATCGCTGGGCACGACCTTCGAGAAACTGAAGGCCCAGTTGCCCGCCGGCCTGACCTTGACCGAAGTGTCCAGCATGCCGCAGGCGGTCTCGCACTCCGTCGACGACTTCCTGCGGTCCGTGGCCGAAGCCGTCGCCATCGTGCTGATCGTGAGCCTGGTGTCGCTCGGGCTGCGCACGGGCATGGTGGTGGTGATCTCGATTCCGGTGGTGCTGGCGGTCACGGCCCTGTTCATGGACGTGTTCGGCATCGGCCTGCACAAGGTGTCGCTGGGCACGCTGGTGCTGGCGCTGGGCCTGCTGGTGGACGACGCCATCATCGCCGTGGAAATGATGTCGGTGAAGCTGGAGCAAGGCTGGAGCCGCGCCCGCGCGGCGGCCTACGCCTACACCAGCACCGCCTTCCCCATGCTGACCGGCACGCTTGTCACCGTAGCGGGCTTTTTGCCCATTGCGCTGGCCAAGTCCAGCACCGGCGAGTACACGCGGTCGATCTTCCAGGTGTCGGCCATTGCGCTGATCACGTCCTGGTTCGCCGCGGTGGTGCTGATCCCGCTGCTGGGTTACCGGCTGCTGCCCGAGCGCAAGCGCGAAGCGCATCTGCCCCACGATCACGAACACGACATCTACAACACCCGCTTCTATCAGCGCCTGCGCGGCTGGGTGGCGTGGTGCGTGGACCGCCGCTATTGGGTGCTGGCCGGCACCGTGCTGATCTTCGTCGTGTCGATGGCGGGGTTCAAGCTGGTGCCGCAGCAGTTCTTCCCAAGCTCGGACCGCACCGAATTGCTGGTGGACGTGCGCTTGCAGGAAGGCGCGTCGTTCGCCGCCACGCTACGTCAGGTGGAGCGCTTGGAAAAGGCTTTGGACGGCCGGCCCGAGATCGACCATTCGGTCAGCTTCGTGGGTACCGGCGCGCCGCGCTTCTACCTGCCGCTGGACCAGCAACTGGCCACGCCCAACTTCGCCCAGCTGGTCATCACCGCGCATTCGGTGGAAGACCGCGAAAAGCTGGCGCAATGGCTGGCGCCGATGCTGCGCGAGGAATTCCCCGCCATCCGCACCCGCCTGTCGCGCCTGGAGAACGGGCCGCCCGTGGGCTATCAGGTGCAGTTCCGCGTCAGCGGCGACAAGATCTCCGACGTGCGGGCCGTGGCCGAAAAAGTCGCCACCGAAGTCCGCGCCGACAACCGCTCGGTGAATGTGCAGTTCGACTGGGACGAACCCTCCGAACGCTCGGTGCGCTTCGAGATCGACCAGCAGAAGGCGCGCGAGCTGGGCATCAGTTCAAGCGACATTTCCGACTTCCTGGCCATGACGCTGTCGGGCTACAACGTGACGCAATACCGCGAGCGCGACAAGCTGATCACCGTCAGCCTGCGTGCGCCGCGCGACGAACGCGTGGACCCCGGCCGCCTGGCCACGCTGGCGATGCCCACGCCCAACGGCCCGGTGCCGCTGGGCAGCCTTGGGCACGTCCGCTACGACCTTGAGTACGGTGTCATCTGGGAACGCGACCGCCAGCCCACCATCACGGTGCAAGCGGACGTGACCAGCGGATCGCAGGGCATCGACGTCACGCATGCCATCGACAAGAAGCTGGACGCCATCCGGGCCGAACTGCCGGTCGGCTACCGCATCGAAGTGGGCGGCCCGGTCGAGGAAAGCGCCAAGGGCCAGTCGTCCATCAACGCGCAGATGCCGCTGATGGCGGTGGCCGTGCTGACGCTTCTGATGGTGCAGCTGCAGAGCTTTGCGCGGGTGCTGATGGTGGTGCTGACGGCGCCGCTGGGCCTGATCGGCGTGGTCGCGGCGCTGCTGCTGTTCGGCAAGCCCTTCGGCTTCGTCGCCATGCTGGGCGTGATCGCGATGTTCGGCATCATCATGCGCAACTCGGTGATCCTGGTGGACCAGATCGAGCAGGACATCCTGAACGGCCACAAACGGGTGGACGCGATCGTCGGCGCCACGGCGCGGCGTTTCCGCCCCATCGTGCTGACGGCCGCGGCAGCCGTGCTGGCCTTGATCCCGCTGTTGCGCAGCAACTTCTTCGGCCCCATGGCGACGGCGTTGATGGGTGGCATCACCAGCGCCACGGTGCTGACGCTGTTCTTCCTGCCCGCGCTGTATGCGGCCTGGTTCCGCGTGCGCCACGACGAACGCGACGAACCGGAAGACGTACCGCCCGGCGCCAACGCCGCCGATACGCTGTAACGAGGAATCTGACGATGAAGACCCTTTCCCTCCGGCTGGCCAAGCTGCCGCTCGCGCTGCCGCTGATCGCGGCGCTGGGCGCCTGCGCCTTCGCCCCGGACAGCAAGCCGCCCGCGGTGGCGTCGCCCGCGCAGTACGGCGTGCAAACCGTGCCGCCTGCCGGCGCCCCCGCCCAGGGCGTGGCGCAACGTTTCGAGCAGGGCGCGCGTCCCGTGCCCGAATGGTGGAAGCGCTACGGTTCCAGCGCGCTGGATGCGCTGGTGCAAGAAGGCCTGGCCAACAGTCCCAACCTGGCCGCTGCGGAACGCAATCTGGCCGGCGCACGCGAGCAACTGCGCGCGCAGGTCAATTCGTCGCTGCTACCGTCCGTGGACGCAGGCGGGAACGCCAAACGCAACCGCGCGCTGACCATGCCGAATCTGGCCGAGCCCACGGCGCTCTACAACGTCTTCACCGGACAGATCCAGGCTACCTACGATCTGGACCTGTTCGGCGCCGCGCGCTTCGCCAACGCGTCGCTGGCGGCGCAAGTGGAGCAACAGGCGTTCCAGCTGGAGTCCGCGCGGCGCTCGCTGGCGGGCAATATCGTCACTGGCGCCATCACGTCCGCGTCGCTGGCCGAGCGCGTGGCGCTGACGGAAAAGCAGGTGGTGCTGCTGCGCCAGGTGGCCCGCGATACGCAGCGCCGCTACGAATTGGGATCCGCTTCGCAGAACGATGCGCTGGACGCCGACCAGGACGCTGCCACGCTGGAGGCGTCGCTGCCCGGACTGCGGGCGCAATGGCATGCCACGCGCCACGCCTTGGCCGTCCTGCTGGGCCGCAGCCCCGATCAGGCCCCGGACGATCTGGCGTTCAGCACGCTGGCGGTGCCCGCGCAGGTGCCGGTGGTGGTGCCGTCTGAACTGCTGGCGTCGCGCCCGGATGTGCTGGTGGCCGACGCGGTGGTGCAGGCCGCCGCGGCCGATGTGGGCGTCGCCACCGCGCAGCTGTTCCCCAGCCTGTCGCTGTCCGCGTCCATGGGCAAAGGCGGCTTCAGCTGGCCGACCGCGCTGTCGGGCGCCGGGTCGATCTGGGCAATCGGCGCGTCGCTGACGCAGCCCATCTTCCACGGCGGCGCGCTGCTGGCCGAACGGCGCGCCGCCCAGGAGCGCTACCAGGCGGCCGTGCTGCAGTACAAGCAGACCGTGCTGACCGCGTTCCAGGACGTGGCCGATACCTTGTCGCGCCTGGATGCCGACGGGCAGGCGCTGGCTTCGGCGGAAGCGTCGCGGCGGGCAGCCGAGCAGTCCTACCGCAATACGGCCAGCCGCGTGCGGCTGGGCGCGCTGGCGCCTTATACGGAATACGCGGCGCAACAGCATTACGTGGCGGCGCGGCTGCGCGAACTGGAATACGCGAACGCCCGCTTGACTGAAACCGCGGCGTTGTTCCAGGCCATGGGTTCGCCCGCGCGGGCTCCGGAGACCGCTGCCCGGCAGCCCTGAGGCGACCTGAGTCCGGCGGGATTGAGACAGGCCTCGGCGCTTACGGCGCAGGGGCCTGTTCTTTCATGCGCGCCGCCAACGCCAGCGACTCAATGCGGCGGGCCGCGGATTGCAGCAGCGCCGTCGTCTTGTCCTGCGCGATCGTGTTCAGCCGCGTCGCCAGGAAGGTGACGGTCAGCGCGCCGAAGATGCGGCGGTCTTCCTGGAACACCGGCACTGCGATGCCCGCCCGCTCGGGTGAGATTTCCCCCACGCCCAGGTAAGCGCCCTGCACGCGGATTGTGTCCAGCCGCGCCGTGAATTCACCCAAGGTATCGCCCAGGCCCAGTGCACGGACTTCGTCCGTGTGCGCCTCGTACAGCTTGCGCTGGTCCTTGCGCGGCAGGAACGCCACGATGGTCTTGGCCGTGGCGCCGCGGAACAAGGGATGCGCGCGGCCGCGGCCATGGGCAATGCCCAATTCGTCGGGGCCGCGTTCGTGATGGATGTTCAGGATGCGCAAGCCGTGGATCACGCTAAGCAGCACGTCGCCGCCGACTTGATCGACCACCTCGCGCATGATCGGCCGCGCCACGGCCAGCACCGGATCGCCATCGATGATCAGGTGGTCCAGTTCGATGATGCGCGGCCCCAGCTTGTAGCCGCCGCCCGTCATGCGCAGCAGGTAACCCAGGTCGGACAGATCGCGGATGTAGCGGTAGCCCGTGGGCGCCGAATACGCCAGGCGGGAAATGATGTCCTCGGCCGTGAGCACCGGAGTGTCTAGGCTGAAGAGATCAAGAATCGCCAGGGCTCGCTTCAGGGTGGACATGGGGGACGTGGGAACTGGGGGCAAGGGACGACGCGGGACCGGCGCAGCGTATCACAGCGTCCGGCTGCAGGGCATGACGTCATGAAGACAGGCTATCGGCATCTCGATTGCGACCAAACCCGGGCTATCGTCTTTCTAGTTTTTATCATTTATAGATAAATACTAATTGGTAAGAATGAATTTTTATCGAATAATGATATTTAACTAGAAGCAGGACCCAAGGGGAAAATCATGAAGCAGTCATGCAGCAATGACGTACCGCAAGGCGGCATGAGCCGCCGGCAATTCCTGACGGCATCCGCCGCCGCGCTGGCCGGTGCGGCGATCGTCCGCCCCGGGCAAGCCTGGGCGGCGGACTATCCGGCGGGGCGCGCGATCCAGTTCATCGTGCCGTTTCCCGCCGGCGGCGGCACCGACCTGGTGGCCCGGCCGCTGGCGCAGGGCATCGGCGAAGCGCTCAAGCAAAGCGTGGTGGTCATCAACAAAGGCGGGGCGGCGGGCAACATCGGCACCCAGCAGGCGGCGCGCTCGGCACCCGACGGCTACACGATCGCCCTGGGCTCCACCGGCACGCACACCGTGAACCAGAGCCTGTACCAGAACATCGGCTATGACCCGGTCAAGGACTTCGAGCCCGTGTCGATGGTCTGCTATTACAACAACGTGCTGGTCGTGCACCCGTCGTTTCCGGCGCGCACGCTGCAAGAGCTGGTCGCCCTGATCAAGGCGAATCCGGGCAAGTACTTCTACGGCATCACGCAAAACGGCAGTTCAGCCCATCTGGCCATGGAGCTGCTGAAGGCCACGGCGGGACTGGACCTGCCTGGCGTGCCGTACAAGGGCGCCGCAGCGGCGGTCAACGACTTCCTGGGCGGGCAGTTCCCCATCCTGATGGACGTCGTGATCAACCAGCAGCAGTTCATCCACGGCGGCAAGTCGCGCCCGCTGGCGGTGACGTCCGCGCAGCGCGCACAGGCGTTGCCCGATGTGCCCACCGTGGCCGAATCCGGCTTCCCCGGCTATCAAGCCATCGGCTGGAACGGCATCTTCGTGCCGGCCGGCACGCCCGCCGCCATCGTCAAGACGCTGAACGGCGCGGTGCAAAGCGCGCTCAAGCAGCCGGCGCTGGCGCAACTGACGCAAAACGGGTTGGAGCTGCATGGCGGCACGCCCGAAGAACTGGGCCGCTTCGTTGCCAGCGAAAGCGAGAAGTGGCGCACCCTGATTAAAAACGCCGACATCAAGGCCACCTGATGCAACGAATTCCTTACGGCGCCGCCATCCGCGCCGACGACAACCCCTGGCTGCCGCTGGACCACGAACTGCGCGCCCAAGGCTTGCGGGCCGCAGGCGCCCCGCCGGTGCGCGCCGTGGTCTGCGTCACCGTGCACGTGGACGGCCCCGCCGTCGAAGTCGGCCGCAAGCAGTTTCCGGCGGGCCCTTACACCGCGGGCCGCTACGCGATCCGGCGCGGCGTGCCCCGGCACCTGGAGATCCTGGCGCGGCACCGCATGCCCGCCACCTTCTTCGCGTGCGGATACGACGTCGAACACTACCCCGCCACCTTCCACGCCATCCTGGCCGCCGGCCACGAAATTGCCGCGCACGGCTATCTGCACGAAGCCTGGGACCTGGGCGACGAAGAACCCGCGCTGCTGGCCAAGACCCACCGGATCA
This sequence comes from Achromobacter sp. 18P8.1.1, assembly GCF_057799415.1. NCBI lineage: Bacteria > Pseudomonadati > Pseudomonadota > Betaproteobacteria > Burkholderiales > Alcaligenaceae > Achromobacter > Achromobacter sp. 18P8.1.1. The sequence continues at coordinate 26,242 of NZ_JBYOKH010000055.1, forward strand.
TCCAGCAGGAGCTGGGCGTGACGCCAGTGGGCTGGTGTTCGCCGTCGGGGCGCAAAAGCCATCGCACCCTGCCCGCGCTTCGCGAGTTGGGCTATTGCTACGACGCCAGCGAAAAGGACCAGGACCGGCCCTACCTGGCCGATGGCGACGACGGCTTCATCATGCTGCCCAACAACACCGTGTCGCTGGACGACTACCCCTTCTACTTCTCGGGCCACAGCCTGGCCGCCGAGGCCTGCGACAACTGGGTCCAGGAGTTCGAGGCGCTGCGCCAGGCGGAAGGCTATGTGCACCTGACCGTGCACCCCAAGGCGGCCGGCGGTTCCGGCACGCCCGCCCGCGCGGCGGCCCTGGACCGCTTCCTGGGCCACGTCGCCGCGCAACCGGACGTGCACGTCATGACGCTGGAAGCGCTGGCCCGCCACTGCCTTGCCCACCCCGACAACTGGAGACGCGCATGACCGCCCCCAAGACCGTGCTGGTCACCCTGAACGTGCAAGGCATCGGTCCCGAAGCCGCGACCCAGCCCGAAACCGCGCTGCACGGCCGTGACGCCCATGGCCGCTACACCTATGGCGGCGGCCTGGCCCGCGTGCTGGACATGCTGCGCCGCCAAGGCATCCGCGCCACGCTGTTCTGGTCGATCTTCGAAGCCGAACGCTGCCGCGACCTGCTCGAACAGAGCCTGCGCGACGGCCACGAGGCGGCCTCCCAGGGCAACGCCTTTGAAGACCTGAGCACCCTCGGCGACCGCGAGGCCGAGGTGCTGGAACGCGCCCGCGACCGCCTTACCCAGTTGACGGGCATCGCGCCGCAAGGCTTCCGCTACACCAGCAGCGCATTTTCAGCGCGCACCGTGCCGCTCCTGCACCAATTGGGCTACCGCTATGACAGCAGCGCGATCGATGACGACGCGCCCTATGCGCTGGACGCCGACGGCGGCGCAGGCATGGTCGAACTGCCCTGGAGCGAAGGCCTGTGCGACGCCACCCATTTCAGCCGCCGCGTCACCCAGGACCGCGCCTACGCGCACTGGGTGGAACAGGGCGACGCGTTGCTGGCCGCCGACGGCTACGCCTGCCTGACCCTGCATCCGCGCGCTGACAACGGCGTGGGCCGGGCGGCGCGGCTGCAGAAAGTGGAGCAATTGCTGGAACGCTTCCGGGCGGCCGGGGCCGAGTTCACAACTGGCGGCGACCTGGCGGCGCGTGCGTTACCGGCAGGCTAGGCTCGTCATTGGGTAAACCCTGAGCAATATTGGCGCCAAAATAAGCTAACATTTTTGCAATTTCGATTTCCCTCCGACTACACGGCGCGCGTCGCCGCTTACCGTCCATGACCCAGATCACCCAATTCCCCTTCGTATCGGTTTCCGGCACGCCCGAAGCCCGTGGCCGCTCCTATGGCCAGCAAGCCGCCGACCGCGTGCGCAAAAGCGCGGCCATGTACGGCCAGACGCTGGTCGACCTGGGCTACGACGCCATGGCGCGCACCCAGCTCATCGCTCACTTCGCCCGTGAAATCGAGGACTTCGCCCCGCATTACCTCGAAGAAATGCGCGGCATCGCCGCGGGTGCGGACGTGCCGTTCGAAGACATCGTGATGGTGAACGCCCGCACCGAAGTCGTCGCCAAGGCACGTGCCGAAAAGAAGAAAGCCGCCGAACTGGAACCTGGCGACGGCTGCACGGGCGCCCTGATCCTGCCCACGCGCTCAGCCAACGGCAACCTGATCCATGGCCAGAACTGGGACTGGCGCGCCGAATGCGCCGAAACCGCCATCGTGCTGCGCGTGCGCAACGACAACGGCCCGGACATCCTGACTTTCGTGGAAGCCGGCGGCCTGGCCCGTAGCGGCCTGAACAGCGCCGGCGTGTCCATCACCGCCAACTACCTGGAATCCGACCGCGACTTCCGCCAACTGGGCGTGCCGCTGTCGCTGATCCGCCGCAAGGTGCTGGAACAACAGCATTTCGCGCTGGCCATCAAGGCCGTCGCCACCACGCCCAAGTCGTGCTCGAACAACATCATGATCGGCATGGCCGCGGGCTTTGGCGTCGACTACGAATGCACCACCGATGAAGCCTTCCCGATCTACCCGGGCGCCGACGACCTGATCGTGCACGCCAATCATTGGGTCAGCGAAGTGGCGCTGGGCAAGCTGCGCGACACCGGCCGCGCCAGCACGCCGGAAAGCGCCTACCGCGACTGGCGCGTGCGCCGCCTGCTGAACGAGAAGACCCAGCTGACGCGCGAAGACCTGAAGCACGCCCTGTTCGACGACTTCGGTTCGCCCTATTCCGTTTGCCGCCCGCCGCGCCCCGGCAGTCACGACAACCTGTCGGCCACGGTCGCCATGGTCGTCATGGAACCCGCCGCCGGCCTGATGGAAGTGGCGCCGCTGCCTGCGCTGAACCGCACGTTCACCCGCTACAGCCTGACCGCAGAACCCGAACTGCTGGCCGCCGCCTGACCGGCAATGCGCCCGCGCAACCCGAGGAAATATCAATGAAGAACCATTGTTTGCGCGCCGCGGTTGCGCTGGCGCTGGCCACCCTGGCCGGCACGGCCGCCGCACAGTCGGCGCCGCCGCTGCGCATTTCGCTGACGGCCGACATCCGCTCGACCGAACCCGGCGTCAACCGCGACAGCAACAGCGACGCCGTCGTGCTGCACATCGTGGAAGGCCTGGTTGCCTATGGCGAAGACGCCGAAGTGCGGCCGCTGCTGGCCAAGTCGGTCGACATCAGTCCGGACGGCAAGACCTATACGTTCAAGCTGCGCGACGGCATCAAGTTCCATAACGGCAAGCCGATGACCTCGGCCGACGTGCTGTGGACCTGGCAGCACTACACCGCCGCCAATTCCGGCTGGCGTTGCGCCAGCGAGTTCGACGGCCGCGGCACGGTGAAGGTCACCGGCGTGGAAGCGCCCGACGCGCAGACTGTCGTCTACCACCTGGAGAAACCCACCAGCCTGTTCCTCGCGTCGCTGGCCCGCACCGATTGCGGCGGCACCGGCATCCTGTCCAAGGATTCCGTCGGGGCGGACGGCGCGTGGATCAAGCCCATCGGCACCGGCCCGTTCGAACTGGCCGAATGGAAGCGCGGCGAGTACATCCGCCTGACCAAGTTCGCGGGCTATTCGAACCTGGACGGCAAGCGCGACGGCTACACCGGTTCGAAGCGTCCGTTGGTGGACGAAGTGCGCTTCATGATCGTGCCGGACGACTCCACGGCCAAGGCCGCCTTGCAGCGCGGCAACATCGACATCATCGAAGACGTGTCCAACAACGACGTGCCGGTGCTGCAAGGCACCCCGAACGTGAAGGTGGCCTACGCCCCGGTGATGAGCATGACGGCGCTGCTGCTGCAGACCAAGGACCCGGTACTGTCCAGCCCGAAGATGCGCCAGGCCCTGGCCCACGCCATCGATTACAAGCAATTGGCCGCAGCCGTTACGGAAGGCCTGGCCCAGCCCAACAATTCCATCGTGCCGCTGGTCTCGCCCTACCATGACGCGGTCCAGAAGAAAGGCTGGGATTACGATCCGGCCGCGGCGCAGAAGCTGTTGAAGGAAGCGGGCTACAAGGGCCAGGAACTGTCGATCCTGACGACCAAGCGTTACCCGCAGTCGTATAACTCGGCGGTGATCGTGCAGGCGATGTTGCAGTCGGTGGGCATCAATGCGCAGTTGTCGGTGGTGGAGTGGGCAACGCAGCTTGACCGCTACAACGCAGGCACCTACCAGATGATGACGTTCCCGTATTCCGCGCGCCTGGATGCGGCGCTGAACTACGAGATGGTGACGGGCGACAAGGCCAAGCAACCGCGCAAGGTCTGGGACAACCCGGAGGCCGCGAAGCTGGTGGAAGCGGCGTCGGTAGATACGGACCATGCCAAGCGGCAGGCGGCGTTCGACCAACTGCATCAGCTGTTCCTGGCGGATGTGCCGAGCATTCCGCTCTATAACGGGCTGGATATCGGGGCTTATCGGAGCAGCATCAAGGGGTACCAACCTTGGGCGGTGAAGAAGCCGCGTGCTTGGGAAGTGGAGCGGGTTGCTCAGTAAGCGCTGTAAACGTGGTGAGGTAGGCCGCCCATCGGCGCAGCCATCCTGATGGCGCGCGCCCACGATTGCGGTCCGGAGCCTTCGCTCCGGACTGCCCCTTTGTCATCTTCGTTGCGGCCTGCGGCCGCTGCCTTCAGATTCCCTCGGGCGCATCGAGGTTGCGCGCCATCAGGATGACTGCACCGACGGGCTACCCGCGTCTTGGCTCGAGGCGCTGCTAGACCCGTGTTGGTGGAGAGTCTTGCGTCGCCCGCCGAATTGCGGCCGCGCGGGCGGCCACAATCGGCATACATGGTTGTGGGCGTCGTGGCGGTGTCTATGCGCCAATTCCGCCCCCCCCCCTTTTCTGGCGTATTTCCTCCTTCCTCTTCGACTCCGGTCTCTGATCGGGGCATTTCCGTTTCTCGTTTTTTGCCCTTCGCCTGCGCAGGCGCGTTCGGCCCCTATACTCGGGATACTACTGGTATCCCACTGGGATACCAATGAAGTACCGTTCAGCATCGCATGGCCGCGACCCGGTTTTTCTGGTGGCGGCGCCGCTTCTATTTCTGCAACACGCCATGAACGCTACGCAACGCACCTATCAAACATTGCTGGACCAAATCGTTTCGCGCCGGATTCCGGCTGGTGAGGTGCTGGAGGAGCGCCGCCTGGCGGATGAGCTGGATGTGTCGCGCACGCCGTTGCGCGCCGCGATGAATCGGTTGCTGGGCGAAGGCATGCTGGAGCGCCTGTCCAACGGGTCGATCGTGGTGCGGTCGTTCGGTGTGACGGATCTGCTGGAACTGCTGCAGATCCGTAGCCTCTTGGAAAGCGAGGCGGCGGCGATGGCGACGGGGCGTATTCCGGCCGAGCCGCTGGAAGGACTGCGCACGCGTCTCCAGGCCTTGCTGAATGCCCAGACGCCTGACGAAAAGTCGGATTGGGAGGTCGACAACGCCCTGCATGATCTGGTGGCCGCCTATTGCGGCAACCGGAACCTGGCGTCGATGATCACCGCGACCCGCCGGCAGGTGCGGATGTGCGACGTTGAACGCTTGCCGCAGCGGCAGGTGCAAGCCCGGGAAGAACACCTGGCAATCGTGCAGGGGTTGTTGTCCGGCGATTCGGCGCGCGCGCGCCAGGCGATGGTCGCCCATTTGGAGAGCGTGCGCCGCAGCTACGTCAACTCGCTGGGATACCTGACCCATGGCGCGTGACGTGATGCATTCCCCCTCCATCGTGCACGCGCGGCCGCTTACCGCCGACGCGTTCGCGCCTTATGGCGAGGTGGTTGCGCACCAGGGTGCGGAACGCCGCCACTTCCTGACGGAGCCGATGCGGCACGGGCCGCAGGCCACACGGCAGGCCTGCTGGGTCAGCCGCGTGAATGCGCGGCCGGCCGGTCCGGTCGTGATCGAACTGATGGAGCGGCATCCGCATGCGGCCCAGACCTTCGTTCCCTTGACGGCGACGCCTTACCTTGTCGTGGTCGCGCCAACCGGGGCCGATGGCTTGCCGGATATGGCGCGGCTGGAGGCCTTTCTGGCTTCCGGCAGCCAGGGCGTGTGCTATCGCGTCGGCACCTGGCATCACGGCCTGACCGTGCTGGGCGGGCCGGCGGAATTCCTTGTCTTGATGGGCCAGACCGGCCGCGATGACGACGATGAATTCTGGCAGGCGCCGGCCCCACATGCCGTCGTTTCCCTTCCCGGTTGATTCCTCTCAGGTGGCTTGTCCGTCATGAACTTCGATCCTCCCCACTTGCGCCGCGATTTCATCGGCTATGGCGCAAATCCTCCCGATCCCCAATGGCCCGGCGGCGCGCGTCTGGCGCTGAACCTGTGCATCAACTATGAGGAAGGCGGCGAGCCTTCAGTGCCGGACGGCGACCCGGAATCCGAGACCGGGTTGACCGAAGGCGGCGCGGGCGGCTTCACCGGCCGTGATCTGGCCGCCGAGTCGATGTTCGAGTACGGCAGCCGCATCGGCTTCTGGCGAGTGCATCGGATGCTGCAATCGCGCGGCATGACCGCGACCGTGTTGGGTTGCGGCCTGGCGCTGGAACGCAATCCCGAGGTCTGCGAGGCGATCAAGGCCGCGGGATATGACGTCTGTGCGCACGGCTGGCGCTGGGAACGGCACCAGACTCTGACACTGGAAGAAGAGCGCGAGCGCATCCGCCGCACGGTGCAATCCATTACCCGCTCGGTGGGCTCCCGACCGCTGGGCTGGTATTGCCGCTACGGCCCCAGCCTGAACACCCGCGCGCTGCTCGTGGAGGAAGGCGGGTTTCTGTATGACTCCGACACCTACAACGACGAACTGCCCTACTGGACGCAAGTCGGCGACAAGCCGCATCTGCTTGTGCCGTACGGTCTGGCCAACAACGACGCCAAGTTCATCCGAGGCGGCATGGCCACGGGACAGGACTTGTTCGAGTACCTGCGCGACGCCTTCGACGTGCTTTACGAGGAAGGGTCGGCGGCCCCCAAGATGATGTCCGTGGGGCTGCACCTGCGCCTGGTCGGCCAGCCCGGCCGCGCGGCAGGGTTGGCGCGATTCCTGGACCACGTGGCCGCCCATCGCGATGTGTGGGTGTGCCGCCGCGAGGATATCGCCCGCCACTGGCACGCCTGCCATCCGTACGCCCAGGACGCGCTGCGCTGATTCGTTTTCTGCAATGACCACGTTTTCTCTTTCAGGAGAGCAGTATGTCGAAGTACAGGAAATTCAATCGCCGCGGCGCGATGACCACGGCGCTGGCTGCGTTACTGGCGCTGGGCCTGGGGACGGCCGCGCAAGCGCAACCCTATCCGAACAAGCCCATCCGCATCGTTGTGCCCTTCCCGCCCGGCGGCGCGGCTGACACGCTGGCGCGCGCCCTGTCACAACAACTGAACGACACGCTCGGCAAGCAGGTCATCGTCGAGAACCGGGCAGGCGCGGGCGGCACTATCGGGACCAACGCGGTGGCCAGGGCCGAGCCGGACGGCTACACGCTGCTGCTGGGCAACGTATCGACGCTGGCGATCGCGCCCAGCCTGTACCCGAACCTGAACTATGACCCGGTCAAGGACTTCCAGCCGATCACCCTCGTCGGCAAGAGCCCGCTAGTCTTCGCCATCAACCCGGCCCTGCCCGCGAAGAATCTGCCCGAACTCATTGCCCTGGCCGCGAAAGAGCCCGGCAAGCTGACGTTCGGCTCTTCGGGCGCCGGCAGCATCACCCATCTGACGGGCGAAGTCCTCAACCTGGCCACGGGCGGCAAACTGGTGCACGTGCCCTACAAGGGGAGTTCGCCGGTGCTGCTGGCCGTGGCCTCGGGTGAACTGAGCATGGGCGTCACCCAGGTCGTGGAAATGCTGCCCCAGTACAAGGCGGGCCGGGTCGCCGCCGCGGCAGTGACGGGAACCGAGAAGTCGCCCGCGCTGCCCGACGTCTCGACGGCGAGGTCGCAGGGCGTGAAAGGACTGGAAGCGACCACCTGGTACAGCCTGATGGCGCCCGCCGGCGTGCCGGCAGCCGTCATTGAGCGCTTGCAACCCGCGCTGCAGCAGGTGCTGACCAACCCGGACCTGCGCAAGCGCTACGCCGACGAAGGCCTGATCCTGGCGCCCTCCACGCCTGCGGAACTAGGCGCCTTCCTGGGCAAGGAAGTCCAGGATTGGGCTGCCGTCATCAAGCAGGCGGGCGTGAAGCTCGATTAACGCCCCTGGCGGGTCAGGGGCTCGGGTAGGGCACGAGGGGCAATTGCTGTATTGAGAACGATTTGCAATAATGCACGCCCCTTTGTCCCCAATGGCCCCTATCCCGTGTCCTCCCGACGCCCGCCCCTGCCCGGATGGCTGGCCCATTACGCTGAGCTCGTCAGTGCGTGGGCACGGCGCAAGCATGATGCCGATGAGGGGCAGGATGCCGCGCAGAATGCGGCGCTGAGCCTGTTGCAGGCCGCGCAGCCCGATCTGCTTCGGGATCCCGCTGCTTACCTGCGGCGCAGCATCCGCAATGGCATGACGGCACGCTATCGCGACAAGGTCTCGGTCCATAGCGTGGCCTGGCAGGATTTGGCGGAACACGAGCACCCTGCCGCCGCGGAAGTCGAATCGAACACGCGGGCAGCCCAGTTGTCCGACGCCTTGCAGCAAGCGCTGGAAGAACTGCCCCTGCCTTGCCAGCAGGTCTTTGCCTGGCATCGGCTGGAAGGCCGGACCATGGGCGAGATCGCGCAGCGCATGGACCTGTCGGTCAGCATGGTGGAAAAGCATATGGCCCGCTGCATGCGCCATCTGCACGTCAGGTTGAAGCAGCATGCCCCTTGAGCCCCTGTATAGTCTTCGGCTTCCCAAGACGGCATCAACCCGCGCGCCCATGACGGATCCCTCTCAACCCGATTCCAGCGACCTTGCCTCGCAAGCGGCGGCGGACTGGTTCGCGCGTGTGCGGTCGGGTGGGATGACGCCCGCCCAGCAGGCGGAATTCGAGGTGTGGCGAGAGGCGAATCCCACCCACGCCGCCGCCTACGCCGAGATGGAAGCCGTCTGGCAGGCCACAGCCCAGTTCGACGCCGAGCGCTTGCGCCGCGTGCTGCCGTCGCGCCGCCCGTTGAATATCGCCCGCCGGCGCCTGGCGTTCGGACTGGGGCTGAGCGCGGCCGCGATCGCCGGGGTCAGCTGGAATCTGTGGCCATCCGACCCGATCCTGCAAGAACAGGTCATCACGACCCGTGCGGGCGAAAGGCGCCAGGTGCTGCTGGCGGACGGAACCATGCTCGAGATCAACACGGCCACCCGCGCGCGTGTGCGGCTTTACGCGGACCGTCGGATGGTGGACATGGATTCGGGCGAAATCATGTTCTCGGTGACGCCGGACGCGCAGCGGCCGTTCCTGATCGACGCGGGTCAGACGCACGTCCGCGTGACCGGCACCCGGTTCAACGTCCGCCGCGATGGCGATGCGACGTCCGTCGCCGTCGAATCCGGATCGGTTGCCGTGACGACGGGAAGCTGGTGGCGACGGCAAGCCGTCAACCTGACCGCCGGCCAAGGCGTACGCAAGCCCGCGGGCCAAGCACTGTCGGACATCGAATCCGTCGACGTACAGGCGCTGACCGCCTGGCGCCAGGGAAAGATCGTCGTCGCCAATGCGCCGCTGGCGGAAGTCACCAGCGAAATGAACCGATATCTGGCGCAACCCATCCTGCTGGCCGATGCGCGCCTGGGACGGCTACGAATTGCAGGCGTCTTCAGCGTCGACGACCCCAGCGCCTTCCTGAACGCCTTGCCGTCGATGGTTCCCGTCGAGGTCTTGCGGGGCAGCGACGGCGGCATCGTCATCCGTGCGCGCTGAGCCGCCCGGCGGCGCGAGTATATACATTTAGTTGCAATTAACCTGCGCTTTCCATTACGGACTTTTGCGCGTTTTCCACTCTGGACAGTAGCGGTTGCGCGGCGGGATTCCCGCCGCCTTCCAAAGCACCTTTGGCCAAAGGAAAACCGGCGCATCGCGCCTGCACGCCTCGTCATGGAAAAGAAGGATCGTGAGCATCGACATTTCGCGCCAGCGTAAGCCAGCGCTTTCCCGCCCCGCCGCCTGGCGCACCTGGATCGGCGCTTGCGGCCTGGCTGCAAGCCTGGGCACCCTGCCCGCCCCCAGCACCGCGCAGGCCCAACCTGCCGCTGTCCGGATCGACATCCCAGCCCAATCGCTGAACCAGGCGCTGCTGCAGCTCGGCCAGCAGGCGCCTATCGAAATCTATTTCGTGCCTGACCTGGTGGCCGGGCTGAACGCCCGCCAGGTCAGCGGGACCATGACGCCGGAACAAGCGCTGGACCAACTGCTGCAGGGCACGGGCATCCGCTACGTGCGCGACGGGGGCAGCATCACGCTGACCTCGGCGCCCGGTCCGGTGCAGCTCGCGCCGGTCACCGTGACGGGCGCCTACGATGCCACATCCGAAAACACCAATTCTTATGCCGCCCAGGCCGTTACCCTGGGCAAGACCGCCGAATCACTGCGCGAAACGCCGCAATCCGTCACGGTCATTACCTCTCGCCAGATCGAAGACCGCGGCATGACGACGCTGGCGGACGCGATGAGCGCGGCGACCGGCATCACCGTGGTCCCCGACGAATACGTCACGGGCGGCAAGTATTTTTCGCGCGGGTTCCAGATCACGGACATCCGGGTGGATGGCGGCGCGGTCGCGGCGCTGGGCAAGAACGATTTCATCGCGGACCCGGATCTGGTCAAGTACGACCGCATCGAAGTGTTGCGGGGCGCGGACGGCCTGTATTCCGGCGCGGGCGAACCCGGCGGCACCATCAATCTGGTGCGCAAGCGGCCACTGGAAGGATTCCAGGCCAAGGGTAGCGTGTCGGCCGGCAGTTGGGACAACTATCGCGCCGTCGCGGACCTGAGCAGCCCGCTGGTGGAGAACGGCAAGCTGCGCGGGCGCATCGTGGCGGCGGCCGACACCAAGCGCTACTTCTACGACACCGCCACATCGGCCGGCCAGACGTTCTACGGCGTGCTGGAGGCCGACGTCGCCCCGCGCACCACGGTCATGCTGGGCGCCAGCTACGACAAGCGACGCGAAACGCCCTGGTACTACGGTTTGCCGCGCTACAACACCGGCGAGGACATCGGCTTCACCCGCAGCACCAGCCTGGCAACCGACTGGAGCGCCAAGCACCATGAGGCCTGGGACATCTTCGGCGACGTGAAGCACACGTTTGCCAACGGCTGGAAATTCTCATTATCGGCCACGCATTCCGCCCAGCACTACAACGACAAGTACGGCTACCTGAGCGGCGCCGTCGATCCGGCAACCGGCGACGGCATGGCTTACAGCGGCGCCTATTTCCGCTCGGCCGGCTACCAGAACCAACTGGACGCCAACCTGGCCGGCAGCTTTGACCTGCTGGGACGCTCGCACGATTTCATCATCGGCGCCGACTACAGCAAGCACAAGGCACACGCCAAGCGCACGGAGCTTGCCGGCGGCGGCCCCGTCAACCTGGCGGACCTGTCGCAGGCGTATTGGCCTGAACCCGAGACGCCTGACTTCGGCGTTGGCACGTCCTACATCGACTTCCCGTATTACGGTGAAGAGCGCTCTGGCGCCTATGCCCGGTTGCGTCTGTCGCTGGCCGATCCGCTGCACGTCATCGGCGGGCTGCGGATCAGCAACTACAAGCAGTTCCTGGAACGCTCGGGCATGGCCGACGACGGCACCGCCAACTGGACCGAGCGCTACAACTTCAAGGACAACGACGTCATCACGCCGTTCGGCGCGGTCACGTACGACCTGAACGAGGCCTGGACTACCTACGTGAGCTATGCCGAGATCTACAAGCCGCAGGCGGGATACCTGTCGGGCCCGCAGCCCGGCAGGCCGCTGGACCCGATCACCGGCCGCACCTATGAATGGGGCGTGAAGGGATCGCACATGGGCGGCAAGCTCAACACGTCGGCCGCGCTCTATTACACCGAGCGCAATGGCGAGGCCGCACCCGACGGCCGCTATCCCACCGACTCCAACCCCGACGACGGCAGCGCCTGCTGCTACATCGCGCAGGGCAAGGTGGTCAGCCGCGGCATCGACCTCGAAGCCAGCGGCGAACTGGCGCCCGGATGGCAGCTGTACGCGGGCTATACCTTCAACCACAACAAGGACCGCCAGGGCGACCAGCGCTACGCCAAGAACACGCCGGCGCATCTGTTCAAGCTGTGGTCCACCTACCGGTTGCCGGGGCAGTACAGCAAGTGGATGGTGGGCGGTGGCGTGGCCGTGCAAAGCAAGAGCTCGGTCAGCGGCCAGGAATGGGTGCAGTCGGGCGGGGAATGGAGCCAGGCGGGCTACACGACCCGCCAGGGCGGCTACACGGTCGCCAACGCGCTGGTGCAGTACGACATCAGCAAATCCATGAGCGCCACGCTGAACGTCAACAACCTGTTCGACAAGCGCTACTACTCGGGCCTGGGCTCCAACAGCAAGAACAACTACTACGGCACGCCGCGCAACGTCATGCTGACGATGCGCGCCACGTTCTGAACGCACTGGGCCCCGGGGCGGTATCGCCACGGGGCCCAGTGTGCAAGACGGCGCCCGCGCAGGCGCGCCGCCTTAGTTCGCGATCTTGGTTTCCCAAACGCGCGGCTTGCCTTCCCAGACCGAGAAGCCTTCAACGCGCTTGTTGACCGCCCAGGCGTCCGCCCCGTTGTACAGCATCAGCATCGGGGTCTGTTCCAGCATCAGGGCGTGCAGCTGGTCGAACAGGGCCTGGCGCTTGGCCGGGTCGGATTCCAGGAAGCTCTCGTCGATCAGCTTCTGCGCCGCGGGGTCATCCCAGACCTTGCGGGGCTGCTTTTCCTTGTCGCCGGCGAACTGCTCGAAGCTCAGCGACGGATCCAGGCGCGACGAGAACGAGAACGAGCTGACCTGGTACTTGCCGGTGTTGTAGCGGTCCAGCTGCGTGGCCCATTCCAGCACCTCGATCTTGGCGTTCAGGCCGACCGACTGCATCATGGCCTGCGCGATCACGGCGACCTGATAGCTGGGCACGTGGGCGCGCTTGTTGGCGTAGATGACGATGGGTTCGCCCTTGTAGCCCGCTTCCTTCAGCAACTGCTGCGCGCGCGCCGGGTCGTACTTGTAGCTGCGCTTTTCCGCTTCCTTGTAGTAGGCCGAGCCGGCGTAGACCGCCGAGTTGTTCAGTTGGCCCAGGCCTTCGGAGGCGGCGGCGACCACTTGCGGAATGTCCAGCGAAGCGGCGATCGCCTGGCGCACCTTCACGTTCTTCAGCACCGGGTCCTGCGTCTGGAACAGCAGCACGTGCTTGACGGCGTCGTGCGGGCTGAAGACGGTGAGGTTCTTGGCGCTCTTCAATTCGCCCACGTCGGTATTGGTGATCTGGCTGGCGTCGATGGCGCCGGACATCAGGCCGGCCTTGGACGTCGACGGGTCCGGCACCACCAGGAACTTCACCTCGTCCACCAGCGGGCGCTTGGAACCGACGTAGCCGTCCGGCTTGTCGCCTTCGGGCGAGACATAGTCCTTGAACGCGGACAGCAGGGTGTATTCGCCGCGCTTCCAATCCTTGAACATGTAGGGTCCGGTGCCCACGGGCTTGATCCACGACCCGTCCGCCGCCACCGAATCCTTGGAGATGATGGCGGTCATGCCGCAGTCGGTGCGCGCCAGCGAATCCAGGAATACCGCCGACTTGCGGTCGACCTTCATCACGACGGTCTTCGCATCGGGCGCGGACACGTCCGTCACCTTCAGGCCGTTGCGGCCGTCGAAGTCACTGCGGCAGCGCCAGTCCGTCTTGGGATCCATGTAGCGCTGCCAGTTCCAGATCACGTCCGCCGAGGTCAGCGTGGCGCCGTTGTGGAACTTGACGCCGTCGCGCAGCGTGAAGGTGTAGGTCAGGCCGTCTGGCGACAAGTCGACCGACTTGGCCAGCAGCGGGCCGACCGTGCCGTTCTCGCGGTAGCCGACCAGGCCTTCGACGATGTTCAGCACCACGCCGTCGGTGGTGTTGTCGCGGTTGACGCCGGGGTTGGTCGAGCGGATGTCGGCCGGTTGCGCCACGGTGAGCACTGCGGCGTGGACCGGCACGGCGGCAAGCGCCAGGGAGAGCGCAAGCGCCCGCGGAACGAAATGGTGGTGCATGGAAAAGACTCCCCGGCGTGCGGCGCAGATTTCACGCATATATTGGCGCCAAAATAATCTGCTAATTATGGCGACTCTGCCAAGGGCCGCCATCGGGGGTATCCCTGAAACGGCTGCGCAAAAACACCGCGGCGGCTCCCTTTTCAGGAAGCCGCCGCATGGGGGAAACGCAAACCGGTCAGGAAGCTCGCGTCAGGAAATATCCTGGCCCACGTGCTGGGCGATGATTTTCTGCAGTTGCTTGACGTCGCGGGCCTCCAGCGCATCGACCATATCGAAGTGCTCGCGCGCCGAGATCTCGATGCGTGACCGGGTCACCCATTCCTTGGCGGGCGCCGCGGGGCCTCGCGCGCGGGTTTCCTGGATCAGCGCGGCCAGTTCACGGTTGCTGCACAGGTCGTACATCCCCGCGTGGAACGCCAGGTTGACCTCGTACTGCTCCAGCAAGGTGCCGTCGTGCAGCAGCTTGGCGAAGCGTTCGGCCAGGGTGCGCAAGGCGCGGACCTTGGCGGCCGTGACGTTGGGCATCAGGTCGGCGGCCGCCCCCGTTTCCAGCAAGACGCGGATGTCGCGGATCTGCAGATGCTGGTCCGGATCCATCGCGTACACGTGGTAACCCCGGTTCGGGATGTGCGCGATCAGCCGCTTGGCGGCCAATTGGTCTAACGCCCGCCGGACGTCCAGACGCTTGGCGTCATAGCGTTCTTGCAGGTCGATCTGTTTCAACCAGGCGCCGGGACCATACATACCCGACTGAATATCATGGGCAATACGGTCAACCAGGCCGGGTTGCGTCGCTGCCGCTTTCGGCATGGACCACTCCCGTCAATCAATTCCAAGCGCGTATTTTAGGCATAACTTCTTGCGGCGATAGCAGGGGGTTCCCCCCTGCCCTCACGCGCTTGCCCGCAAGGGCTCCTGGCCGTCCAGCCGCCAACGCAGGCGCACCCCTCCGGTATCGGTGGATTCCAGGGCCGGAATCGCCGACAGCAGGCTGCGCGTGTAGTCTTCCTGCGGCCGGTCGAACACGGCGTCGCGCGAACCTTGCTCGACGATGCCGCCGTCGCGCATCACCACCACCCGGTCGGCCACCTGCTCAACCACGCCCAGGTCGTGGCTGATGAACAGGCACGAAAAGCCGTGCCGTTCCTGCAGGTCGGCGAACAGGTCCAGCACCTGCGCCCGCACGGTCACGTCCAGCGCGGACACCGGCTCATCGGCAATCACGAAGGCGGGCCGGCGCACGATGGCGCGGGCGATCGCCACGCGCTGGCGCTGGCCGCCGGACATTTCGTGCGGAAAGCGCTTGGCGTATTCGGACCCCAGGCCTACCTCGGCCAGCACCTCGTCCACGCGGCGGCGCTTATCCGCCGAAGGCATGTCGTCCAGCATGCGCAGGCCTTCGCCCACCAGTTGGCCGATGGTCATGCGCGGGTCCAGCGACGAATACGGGTCCTGGAACACCATCTGGCAATTCAGCCGGTAGTCGCGCCAGGCGGGAGACCGCCGGTTCACCAGCTGGTTGCGGAACAGGATCTGGCCCGACGTGGGCGACAACAGCCCGGCGATTGCCCGGCCCAGCGTCGTCTTGCCCGAGCCCGATCCGCCCACCACGGCCACGACTTCGCGCGGCTGGACGTGCAGGTCGATGCCGTTCAAAGCGCGCTTGGCGCCCGTGCGGGAGAACAGGCGCTGATGGCCTGCGTAGTCCACCACCAGGTTCTTGACTTCGACGATGGGCGCCTCCGGCGCCAGCTTGCGGGCCGGCAGGCGGCGCGGCATGGCGTCCAGCAGCTTGCGCGTGTACGGATGCTGCGGGCGCTCCAGGATGCCGGCGGTCGTGCCGGTTTCCAGCACCTTGCCGTGCTGCATCACCACCATGCGCTCGGTGTAGCGGGCCACCATCGGCAGGTCGTGGCTGATCATCAGCACCGCCGTGTGATGTTCGCGCGTCAGATCCACCATCAGTTCCAGCACGTCGCGCTGCACCACTGCGTCCAGCGCGGTGGTGGGCTCGTCGGCGATCAGCAGCGCAGGCTCCAGCAGCATCACCGAGGCCAGCATCATGCGTTGGCGCATGCCGCCCGAAAACTCGTGCGGCCAGGCGTCCATCGCCCCCTGGGGGTCGCGGATGCCCACGCGGCGCAGCATCTCAAGAATGCGCTCGCGGCGCTGCGCCGTGGACAGGTCCTTGCGGTGCAGCTTCAGGCCTTCGTCCAGTTGGCGGCCGATCGGCATGGATGGGTTCAGCGACGTCATGGGCTCCTGGAAGACCATGCCGATGCGCGCGCCGCGAAGCTTGCGCAGCACGGCCGGCTCGGCCTTCGTCACGTCCACGCCTTCGAACAGGATGGCCCCGCCCGCCACCACCAGCGGCGCAGGCGTCAGACCCATGATGGCGCGCGCGGCCTGGGTCTTGCCACTGCCGGATTCCCCGACGATGCCGACCATTTCACCGGGCGCGACCTCGAAGGACACGCCGCTGACGATCTCGCGGCCGCCGGCGCCCACCGTCAGGGTCAGGTTCGATACGGATACCAGTGCGCTCATTGCACGCCCCTCATGCGGGGATCGAGACGGTCTCGCACCGCATCGCCCAGCAGGTTGATCCCCAGCAGCGCGAGCGCGATGGCCAGGCCGGGAAGAATGGATAGGTACGACGCCTGCGCCATGAACGGACGCGCGGCGGCCAGCATGTTGCCCCAGGTCGGTGCGGGTGGCGGCACGCCCAGGCCCAGGAAGGACAGCGCGCTTTCCGCCAGGATCACCCAGCCGAACATGGATGTGGCCAGTACGGTAAGCGGCGCCACGCAGTTGGGCAGCACGTGCCGGAACATCGTGTAGAGCTCGGAATTGCCCAGCACCCGGGACGATTCAATGAACTCCTTTTCGCGCAATGACAGCACCGTGCCCCGCACGATGCGCGTCACCGACGGCGTATAGGCCAGGCCCAGCGCCAGGATGATGCCGTACTTGTTGGCGCCCACCACCGCCAGCAGCCCCAGCGCCAGCAACAGGCCCGGAAAGGCCAGCAGCGCGTTGTTGAAGGCCATGATGATGCGGTCGGTCCAACCGCGCACGAAACCCGTCAGGGTGCCGATGGCGGTGCCCGCCACGATGGCGAACGTGACGGTCAGCAGGCTGATCCAGACGCTGCTGGATGCGCCGGCCAACAGGCGCGACAGCTCGTCGCGGCCGAATTCGTCGGTGCCCAGCAGGAAGTCCCCGCCGGGCGGCTTGAGCCGGGCGACGAAGTTGATCTTGAGCGGGTCATGCGGCGTCCAGAAGGCGCCCATGATCGCCGCGACGATCATCGCCCCGACGATCACGCCGCCCAGGAGCGCGTTAGCTGCGATTCGCTTTTTCATTCGGCGGTCACTCTCGGGTCGAAGATGGGATAGCACAGGTCGATCAGCAGATTCACGATCACGTAGACCACGCCCACAAACAGCAGGCAGCCCTGGATCACGGGGTAGTCGCGCGCGAAGATCGAATCCACCAGCAAACGCCCCAGTCCGGGAATGGTGAACACCGTTTCCACCACCGCGATGCCGCCCAGCAGGTTGCCCAGCACCAGGCCGATCAGCGTCCAGGTCGGGCCGAAGGCGTTGCGAAAGGCGTGGCGCATCAGCACGGCCGATTCGGACAGGCCCTTGGCACGCGCATGGGTGATGTAGTCCAGCCGCAGCACTTCCAGCGTGCTGGCGCGCGCCATGCGCATCAGCACCCCGATTTCATGCAGAAAGAGCGTCAGGATCGGCATGGCCAGGTACAGCAGGCCCGCCTTCCAGTCTTCACCAATGGACACGTAGCCCACCACCGGCAGCCACTGCAGCTTCAGGCCGAAGAAGATCAGCAGCAGCAAGCCCAGCCAGAAAGTCGGGATGGACACCAGCAGGGTTGCTGAACCGACCAGGAACAGGTCGGGCCATTTGTTCTGCTTCCAGGCCGCGATCATGCCGGCGGGCACGGCCACCAGCGCGGCAAACAGCACCGCCACCAGCACCACGCGCCCGCTGATCAGGAAACGGTCCCACACTAGCGGCAGCACGGGCTGGCCAGTGTTGATGGACGATCCCAGATCGCCGTGCAGCATGTTGCCGAACCAGATGCCGAACTGCGTCAGCCAGGTCTGGTCCAGCCCCAGGCGCGCACGCAGGTCCGCCAGGGCGGCCGGCGTCGCCAGGTCGCCCAGCAGCAGTTGGGCAGGATCGCCCGGAATCAGCCGGATCATCACGAACACCGCCACCGCCACGATCAGCAGGGTCGGCACGGCCATGACAATTCGGGATAGCGCAAAACGCAGCATGGCCCTCTCCTATTCCCGGACGCGGAGCGGCGGTGCGCCGCGCCCGCGTCCAGCGATATCAATTATCAGCATGTCGCAACTTGTGCAGCGCGCCCGCCAGGAAGTCCTGCACCTGGCCCACGCACTTCAAGCCGTCGTGCGGCACGTTTTCCACCACGTCCAGTACCGCCTTCACGCCTTGAGCTTCGAACGAACGGCGCAGCGACTCCAGGCGTTCGGGGCGCGTCTTGCCGGCGTCGTTAGCGCCCGGCATGAAGAACTTGCCGCCTTCGCGATGGGTGATTTCCCAGGTTTCCAGGTCGGCCTTGCCCACGATCATGTGGACCGCCACCTGCTTGAGCGCCTCGATGTCGACGCCCTTGCCGAAGCGTGCCTCGGCGTCGCGCACACCAACCCACCAGTCCTGGCTCGGGTCCAGCAGCGTGACCGAACCCGGCGCGCCGATCGACACGGCCCACAGGCTTTCCGGGTGCAGGTAGGCGAAACGGTTGACGAACTGGCCGCCGCCCGAATAGCCGAACAGGCCGAACTTCTTGAAATCGCGGCCGAACTTCTCACCGACTTCAGCCACCATGTCCAGCAGGATCTGGTCGTAACGGATGTCGCCTTCGCGCAGCTGCTTGAAGCCGTCGCGGTTGCCGTCGCCCAGCGGGCCCACGGGGAACAGCGGGCACAGGACGATGCAGTCGTTCCAGCGCGCGAACTCGGCGAACGCGTCGCGGTATTCCACGAAGGCGCGGCCGGTGCCGTGCATGATCACCACCAGCTCCATCGGGTGCTTGGCGGCGTCGATGTGCGGGGGCACATACATGCAATAGGAAAAGCGCGGATCGGTGCGGGCCGCGAAAACGGTGCTGTGGCCCAGGTCGTACATGGCCCGCGCGCGGGCGGCGTCGGGTTGGATGGCGGGAGCTGCGTTGGACTGCATGATTTCCTCGTTTCCATGGCCGCGCGGGCGGGCACATGGTCTATGCCGGTGGTCAGAACAATAATCACATAAATTGGCGCCAATTTTAGGCGCATGCGTTTCCGGTCAACAAGGCAGGGGATTCCCTAGGCCGCAAGCCGGGTCCGTTGTTTCGCCGCCACCCTCGCAGCCGCCATGCTCATATACAATTGGGAATCATTATCAATATAGATGCGTGCGGGCAGGACCCGGCGTGTTGGGGATCCTGCCGTGGATGTCGTCCAGACACTCTATGCCGGCCATCACGGATGGCTCAGAAACTGGCTGAACAAGCGCCTGGGCAATACGTCCGATGCCGCCGACCTGGCGCAGGACACGTTCACCCGCATTCTTGAGGCGCGCCGCAAGCCGGGCGCGCAGGAGCTTCGGCTGCAAGAGCCGCGCGCCTATCTGACCACCGTCGCCAAGCACGTGCTGTGCAACTTCCACCGCCGGCAATCGTTGGAACGCGCCTGGCTGGAGGCGCTGGCGCAGATGCCCGAGCCCACCTCCCCCTCGCCCGAACAGCGGCTCGTCATCCTGGAAACCCTGCATCAGATCGATGCCATGCTGGATGGCCTGCCCGCCAAGGCCCGCACCGCGTTCCTGATGGCGCAGCTTGACGGCATGACCTACCGGCAGATCGCCGACGCCATGCGCATCACCGACCGCACGGTGCGCCGCTACATGGCGCAGGCGTTCGAGCAATGCCTGCTGCTGGCCGCTTGATGGGCAGTCCGCACGAAGCCCCGCTGGACCGGCTGGCGTTGCGCCAGGCTGCGCAATGGCTGATGCGATTGCACGCCGGCGCCGAGCCGGCGCCGGAAGCCTTCCAGGAATGGGAGCGCTGGCGCGCGCAAAGCCCGGACAACGAACGCGCGTGGCAACGCGCGCAGCAGTTCAACGCCCAGTTCAGCACGCTGCCGCCCGAGCTGGCGCGCTCTGCGCTGAACCGCAAGATGCCCCGGCGCAAGGCGCTTGCCGCGCTGGGCGGCATGGCGGTTGGCCTGCCCGCCGCGTGGGCCGCGTGGCGCATGGCTCCCTGGTCCAGCTGGGCAGCCGAATACCGCACCGCCACGGGCGTGCGCCGCGAAATCCGGCTGGCCGACGGCAGCGTCGTGCAGATGAACACCGCCAGCGCCATGGACGTGGCTTTCGATGCCACGGTCAGGCGCCTTATCCTCCGGTCCGGCGAAATCCTGGTACGCACGGCCGCCGACCCCGCCCATCCGGCGATGGCCCGGCCCTTCCTGGTCTCGACCGACTCGGGCGCGATCCGCACGCAGGACGCCCGCTTCACCGTCCGGCAGACCGATAAGGACTGCCGTGTGTCGGTGTTGGACGGCGCCGTGGAAATCGCGCCCCGACACGCCCCCGCCCAGCGCTTGCGCGTCGCGGCAGGCCAATGCGTGCGGTTCGACGAAACCGGCGCCGACCCCGTCGCGGCCCTGCCCGCTGGCGCCGGGGAATGGGCGCGCGGCGTCCTGGTCGCCGACAACATCCGGCTGGCGGATTTCCTGGACGAACTATCGCGTTACCGGCCCGGCATCGTCCGTTGCGATCCGGCCGTAGCCGACCTGCGCCTGTCGGGCGGGTTCCAGCTGCAAGACACCGACCGCATCCTTTCCCTGCTGCCCGCCACCCTGCCCGTGCGCGTGGTGACCCGGACCCGCTACTGGGTCACGGTGGAGGCCAGGGGCGGATCGGCCTGAACCGCCGCGTAGTTACAACTTTCCCGGCCATTGCATGTCCGCTTTTCTCCGTTCGCGTGTCAACAACCCCAGCAACACCACAACACGCCCATCTACGGAGAACCCCATGGCGCACCGCCGTCCTGGCTCACGGCCAGCTTTGACCCGCAC
>NZ_JBYOKH010000056.1:0-45927 GCF_057799415.1 Achromobacter sp. 18P8.1.1
GGCACCGTGCAGGTCGAGCGCGATGCGGGCAAGTCTGCCGCCCTGGCCGGCACCCTGGAAACCCTGGCGTTTCCGTCGAATTGGGTGCGTCAGGTGGATCGCGATGAGGCCAGCGCCCTGGCTGGCCTGCCGCTGGCCCGCGGCGGGGTGTTCTTTGCCCAGGGCATGCTGGTGCAGCCGAACCGGCTGATCGACGCGCTGCTGGCCACCCCGGGCGTGACGCTGCTCCCCGGCCAGGCGGCGCGTGTGGAGCCCAGTGGGCAGGGCTGGCGCGTGCTGGATGGGCAAGGCGCCGAATTGGTGGAGGCCCAAACGGTCATCCTGGCCAATGCGGCTGGCGCGCGCGGCGTACTGGCCGACAGCGGCCTGCTGGATCCCCTGCCGCGCGTGGCGCAGATGCATGCATTGACGGGCGAGGTAACGCTGGTGCCTGCCGCAGCGCTGTCGGGCGGCCCCCGTTGCATCGTCGGCGGGGAAGGGTATCTGCTGCCGGATGTGGGCGCAGGCTGCGTGGTGGGCAGCACGTACGTCCATGATGCGGCCGAGGCGCGGATCAGCGCAGACGGCCAGCGGGTCACGCTGGCCAAGGCGGCAGGGCTACTAAGCGGTCACTTCCCTGACTTCGACGCCCTGGTTCCGGGCAGCCTGCCCGGTTGGGCCGGCTGGCGCGCTGTGTTGCCGGGACGCTTGCCGGCAGTGGGGGAATTGCCGCATGCTCGGGGCTTGTGGCTGGCCGTGGGCTATGCCTCGCGGGGGCTGTCCTGGTCGGCATTGATGGGCGACTTGATCGCCGCCCGCCTGGCGGGCGAGCCCTCGCCGCTGGAAACCGATCTGGCCCAACTTATTTCACCGCGGTGAAAAAAAGTCAGGGCCGTGACGGGCCCCGGGGTCAGGTGGCGTAGAATTGCAGTAATTGCCAGGATTTGGCGCCAAATGGGCCGCATTGGCCTCGAAATTGGCGTTTCGGCAGCGCACGGGCGTGTAGACCGATGGGCGCTGGCCGAGGGCTTTATGCCCCTTTTTTGGATGAGATCGCCTTCCAAAAGAGGGACCGAGTTTATTTCAAAGCTCAAATCCGTCAAAATAGCGTCTTTTGATGGTTTTTGGCTTAAGCCGGGGGATGCTCTGTGCCGCCCAAGTTCGACTTTGCCCATACTACCCAGCTCGATAATGTCGAGCTGCTGACGTCCCGCCCCAGTCGTTTCGATTTCGATGCGGGCGATGGGTTGCACCTGGTAGTCGAGGCGCATGCGCCTGGTGTTTTTCGCCTGCGCTGCGGCGAGGCGAACCACCTGAATGAAGATAAGCCCAGCGCGCGTGCGCGCGCCGTGGCGGAGATGCTGCTCGCGCGCCAAGAGGCCGTGGGCGAAGCCGCCATTGCCCCTCGCGAAGGCGGGGATGGCTGGCGCATTACCCAGGGCGACGTCGCCCTGGAGATCCAATCCAACCCCGTGCGTGTGGCGCTCTACCGCAACGAGGAACGGGTGTTCGAGTCCGAGGTTTCCGCGCATACGCCCGCATTTGGGCATAACGCGCTGGACCAGGACGATGACGCGGTCTGGTCTGCGGGGTTCACCCTGCAGGCGGATGATCGCGTCTTCGGCCTGGGCGAAACCCCGGGCGACCTGAACCGCCGCGAGGAATCGGTCGTCTCCGATGACCCTGAGCACCGCGCCTTGCCATTGGCATGGAGCCCGCGCGGCTGGGGCGTCTACGTGAACACCATGCGCCGCGTCGAGCACGCGGTGGGCGTCGCGCCCGCGGAATCGGCCTACGTGCTGACCGTGGACGATGCCGTGCTGGACGTGTTCCTGTTCGCCGGCGAACCCGCGGAAATCCTGAACCAGTACACCGCGCTGACCGGCCGTGCCGGCCAGCCTGTGCTGTGGGCGATGGGCGCGTGGCTGCAACAGGCCGCGGGCGAAATGCCGACGCAGACGGTGGCCCTGGTTGCCCGCATGCGTGAAAACCAGATCCCGGTGGATGCCGTGACTCTGGCGCAGCCTGCCGCTTGGGGCTTCCAGGCGGACAAGGCCGTTTTCGAATGGGACGCCCAGCGCTTCCCGGACGCCAAGCAGATGCTGGCGCTCTTCCACAAGCACAACGTGCACGTGTCGGCCTCCGGTTTCCCCGGCGTGCTGAAGACCAGCCCGCTGTTCGAAGAACTGGAAGACCGCGGCTGGCTGCTCGCCAAGGATGACGGTTCGGCCCAGGTGTTCGACGGCAACGCCGCCACCTCCGGCCAGCCTTATGGCCTGCTGGACCTGACCTATCGCGACATCTACAACCAGTGGGTCGAGCGTCATCGCCAATTGGTCGAAGACGGCCTGGACGCGCCCGCGTGCGACGCCCAGATCGCCATCCCCGACGGCGTGACCGCTCGCAACGGCGAAACCGGCCCGGCGCTGCGCAGCATGTATCCGCTGCTGGTGCGCCGCGCGCTGTTCGACGCAGTTGCCGGCCTGAAGGTGCCGCCGGAAGGCGTGGTGCCCAGCTCCGACCTGTTCCCCGCCGCCCAGCGCTTGCCGTGGCAAGTGGGGCCGCAGGTGGAAAACAGCTGGGATGGCCTGCGTCACACCCTGCGTACCGCCTTGTCGATCGGCGCCAGCGGCGTGCCGGTGCAAGTGCATGGCATCGGTTCGGGCTCGCGCGATCGCTCGGGCATGACGTCTGAGCTGTACCTGCGCTGGCTGACGGTGGGCGTGTTCTCGGCGAACTTCTCGTTCCAGGGCGTTGAAGGCCTGATGCCTTGGGACTTCGGCGAAGAAACGCTGGCCCAGGCCAAGACGTGGATGCAGTGGCGCTACCGCCTGGTGCCTTATGTGCTGGGCGCCATCGAGGATTCGGCGCGCACCGGTCTGCCGGTGCAGCGTTCCATGGCCCTGTCGTTCCCGAACGATCCGCATGCTCATGAATGGGACCTGCAATACCTGCTGGGCCCGGCCCTGCTGGTGGCGCCGGTGACCGAACCCGGCAAGCAGGTGCGCGTGTACCTGCCCAAGGGCGAGGCCTGGTGGGACCTGAACACGGGGCACCGCTACGAAGGCGGCACCACCTGGACGATCGACTGCGAACTGGGCCAGTTCCCGGTTTTCGGCCGCGAAGGGCACATGCTCTGTCTGGGACCGGCCGCGCAGCATACGGGCGAGTTCAACTCGGCCCGCATCCTGGACGAAGTCTGGATGTTCGGCATGCCGGTCCATAACCCGGTCGTCATGCGCAACAAGATCCGCGTGATGCAGATGCAAGGCTCCAGCTACATCAAGGGGCTGGAAGGGCTGCGCATTTCGCCGTCCGAAGGCCTTGAGGTCAAGCGCCGGGGCGCGGAAGTCCGCATTTCCCGCGCTCGTTGACAGTAGCGTGGCCGGTTCGCCGGCCACCGCGACAAAAGGGCAGTCAGGAAGGCTTTCCTTCCTGACTGCCCTTTACGCCTTCTGTCCGGCACCGATTGCAGGATTCGAGATAGGCCCTGTCGGCTCGCCCTCGGGCGGTCACGGCGTTCTATATTACTTATAGTTATAGAAAATGGAAAAAACGGTCGTTCTCTTTAGAAGAGAAAAGATACAAAATCGCTTGCCATGATCCACATCGAGAACCTATCCAAGACCTATGCCACGCCGCATGGAGAATTCCAGGCGTTGCGAGGCATCAACCTGCATATTGCGCAGGGCGAGGTCTTCGGCATCATCGGTCCCAGCGGGGCCGGTAAAAGCACGCTGGTCCAGTGCATCAATTTGCTGGAACGTCCCAACCAAGGCACGATCGCCATCGGTGGGCAGCAACTGACCGGCCTGAATGAAGCGCAGCTGCGCGAGCAGCGGCGCCGCATCGGCATGGTGTTCCAGGGCTTCAACCTGCTGTCGCGCCGTACCGTCTACGGCAACGTCGCCTTGCCGCTGGAAATCGCCGGCGTTGCCAAGGCCGAGATCCCGGCCCGCGTCGAACGCCTGCTGGCGCTGGTGGGCCTGGAGCATCTGCGCGACCGCTATCCCAGCCAGATCAGCGGCGGCCAGAAGCAGCGCGTGGGCATTGCGCGCGCGCTGGCCAACAACCCGGACGTGCTGCTCAGCGATGAAGCCACGTCCGCGCTGGATCCGGAAACCACGCACAACATCCTGGCGCTGCTGCGCGACATCAACCGCAAGACCGGCGTGACCGTCGTCATGATCACGCACCAGATGGAAGTCGTGCGCGAGGTCTGCGACCGCGTCGCCGTCCTGTCGCAAGGCGAAGTGGTGGAAGTGGGCAGCACGCGTGAAGTGTTCGCGCAGCCGCGCCACGACGTCACGCGCGGCATGGTGTCGGCCGCTACCGCGTCCGACCTGACCGACGCCACGCTGGCCGCCGTGAAGGAACGCATCGCCGCGCTGGCCGCCGCCAAGCCGGGTCAGGCCGTACGCCTGCTGCGCCTGTCGTTGACCGGCACGGACGCGTCTGGATCGTTCCTGTCGGACCTGTCCAAGCAGTACTCGCTGGACGTCGGCCTGGTGCAGGCCCGCGTCGAAGACATCCAGGGCGTGGCCGTGGGCACGATGTTCGTGCTGGCCCAAGGCGCGCCCGCCGCAGTCAAGGACGCGATCGCCGCGTTGACCGCCCGTGACATCACCGTTGAAGAAATAGCTCATGAGTCCGCAACTGATCGATCTGCTTATTACGTCGCTGCTTGACACCCTGCTGATGGTGGGAGTGGCCAGCGCCATCGCGGTGGTCATCGGCATTCCGCTGGGCGTGACACTGACCGTGACCGCGCGCGGCAACATGCTGGAGAACCAGCCCGTCAACCACGTGCTGGGCGCCATCATCAACGCCACGCGCTCGGTGCCGTTCGTGATCCTGATGGTCGCGATCATCCCGTTCACCCGCCTGGTCGCGCAGACCTCCATCGGTACCACGGCCGCCATCGTGCCACTATCGGTGGCCGCCATCCCGTTCATGGCCCGCATCGCCGAGAACGCCATGCGCGAAGTGGATCCGGGGCTGATCACCGCAGCGCGCGCCATGGGCGCATCGCCGATGCAGATCATCCTGAAGGTGCTGCTGCCCGAGGCGTTGCCCGGCCTGATCGCCGCCACCATCGTCACGGTCGTCAGCCTGATCGGCTATTCGGCGATGGCCGGCGCCATCGGCGGCGGCGGCCTGGGCGACCTGGCCATCCGCTACGGGTATCAACGTTTCCAATCGGACGTCATGGCCGCGGTCGTGATCGTGCTGATCGTATTGGTCCAGGCGATCCAAAGCCTTGGCGACCGCTTCGTGCGCCGCATGTCGCATCGCTGATCGCAACGGCGCCTATTCATTCTTCTCTCTACATCCGTTATTCGGGATATCGCAACATGAGCATCAAGGTTTTGAAGTCGCTGGCCGCGTTCGCCCTGGGCGCCGCCGTTTTTGCCCAGCCCGCGCTGGCCCAGGACAAGCCGCTGAAGGTTGGCGTCACGGCCGGCCCGCACGCCCAGATCTTTGATGTGGTCAAGGCCGAAGCCGCCAAGCAGGGCCTGAATATCCAGATCATCGAATTCACCGACTACGTGCAGCCCAACGTGGCGCTGGCCTCGGGCGACCTGGACCTCAACAGCTATCAGCACCAGCCCTATCTGGACAACGCCAACGCCGACCGCGGCTACAAGCTGGTCAGCATCGCCAAGACCGTGATTTTCCCGATCGGCATCTACAGCAAGAAGATCAAGTCGCTGGCCGAACTGAAAGACGGGGCCCGCATCGCGCTGCCGAACGATCCGACCAACGGCGGCCGCGCCCTGCTGCTGCTGCAAGCCAATGGCCTGATCAAGCTGCGTCCGGAAGCCGGCCTGAAGGCAACCCCGATCGACGTCGTCGAGAACAAGAAGAAGCTGCGCTTCATCGAGCTGGACGCCGCCCAACTGCCGCGTTCGCTGGACGACACCGACGCCTCGGCCATCAACACCAACTTCGCGCTGGAAGCCGGCCTGAACCCGACCAAGGACGCCATCGCCCAGGAATCGCCGGATTCGCCGTACGCCAACGTGCTGGTCGTGCGTGAGAAGGACAAGGACCGCCCCGAGTTCGCCAAGCTGGTCAGCGTCTATCACAGCCCGGCCGTGAAGCAGTTCATCGAGACCAAGTACAAGGGCGCCGTGGTGGCCGCCTGGTAAGTCCAGCGTCATCTGCCCGGAAGAACGGCCGCCCAGCGCGGCCGTTTTTCATGGACGGCAAGCGGGTGGCCATGGCAGCTTGCCGCCAAACTTTTTGACAAGACCAAAAAAATCCGCCATAATTTCTGGCTTCGGTCGGGCTGATAGCTCAGTCGGTAGAGCAGCGGACTTTTAATCCGTTGGTCGCGAGTTCGAGTCTCGCTCAGCCCACCACCCCCCGCCTTTTTTACTGGGGCGGAAAGAGAATCAAGCACCAGCGAGTGATCGCGGTGCTTTTTTTTCGTCTGTACGATGCGAAGCGGCAGCGAGTCGGAGCAAAAACCCGGAGCAAAAAGCTGGAGCAAAACCCCGGGCCCGACCATCGCTGCCTGCGCGATAAGGGCTTGACCTTCACATCATTGGAACCTTTATCTTGGTCTGCATCTGAAGGGAAATCCCAGTTAAAGGAGCAGTGATGAGCGCCACAGCAGACAGCACCGCGATCAGTCTTCCGATCGAAGGCATGACGTGCGCCTCGTGCGTTGGCCGCGTCGAGAAAGCCCTGAAAGCCGTGCCGGGCGTCCACAAGGCCAGCGTCAACCTGGCCACCGAACGCGCCGATATCACGTTTGACGGGACGCCGAACGTCGTAGCGGCTGTCCAGGCTGTTCAGAAGGCCGGTTACGCCGTCGCCGAGAACACCATCGAGCTGTCGGTGTCCGGCATGACGTGCGCCTCGTGCGTCGGCCGGGTCGAAAAGGCCCTGAAGGCCGTGCCGGGCGTCAGCGCCGCAACCGTCAACCTGGCCACCGAGCGTGCGCAGGTGACCGCCACCGGCGGCACGTCGCCGAACGCGCTGATCCAGGCCGTGGCCAAGGCGGGGTACGAGGCAAAAGTCCTTTCCGGCGAATCCACCGATACGGATGCGGTCGCCGAGCGCCAAGCCGCCGAGCTGAAATCGCTGAAGCGCGCGCTGACGATCGCCGCAGTCTTCGCGTTGCCCGTGTTCATCATGGAAATGGGCGCGCATCTGGTTCCGGCGTTCCACCACGTCATCGCCGAAAGCATCGGCACGCAGAACAGCTGGTACATCCAGTTTGTGCTGGCGAGCATCGTCCTGTTCGGGCCCGGCCTGCGCTTCTTCCAGAAAGGCATCCCGGCGCTGCTGCGCGGCGCGCCTGACATGAATTCGCTGGTGGCGGTGGGCACGTCCGCCGCGTATGCCTATTCGGTGGTCGCGACCTTCGCGGCCGGGCTCCTGCCTGCCGGCACGGTCAATGTCTATTTCGAAGCCGCCGCGGTGATCGTGGCGCTGATCCTGCTTGGGCGCTTTCTCGAGGCCCGAGCCAAGGGCAACACTTCCGAGGCCATCAAGCGCTTGCTTGGCCTGCAGGCCAAGACGGCGCGCGTCGTCCGCGACGGCGCCACGATTGAGCTGGCCATCGAAGACGTGGTCGCGGGCGACCTGATCGAAGTGCGCCCCGGCGAACGCGTTCCCGTGGACGGCGAGGTGGTGGAAGGCAGCAGCTTCATCGACGAATCCATGATCAGCGGCGAACCCGTTCCCGTGGAGAAAAGCCCGGGCGCGGAAGTCGTCGGCGGCACGGTCAACCAGAATGGTGCGCTGACGTTCCGCGCCACCAAGGTCGGCAACGACACCGTGCTGGCGCAGATCATCCGCATGGTCGAGCAGGCGCAGGGCTCCAAGCTGCCGATCCAGGCCATGGTGGACCGCATCACGATGTGGTTCGTGCCGGCCGTTATGGCGGCGGCGGTGGTGACCTTCATCATCTGGCTCACGTTCGGGCCCGAGCCTGCGCTGACGTTCGCGCTGGTCAATGCGGTGGCCGTGCTGATCATTGCCTGCCCCTGCGCCATGGGCCTGGCCACGCCGACCTCCATCATGGTGGGCACCGGGCGCGCGGCGCAGATGGGCGTGCTATTCCGCAAGGGCGAAGCCTTGCAGTCCCTGAAGGACGCCAAGGTAGTGGCGGTGGACAAGACCGGCACGCTGACCAAGGGCCGCCCCGAACTCACGGACCTTATCGTCGCCTCCGGCTTTGAGCGGTCCGCCGTATTGGGCAAGGTGGCGACGGTGGAGGCGAAATCCGAGCACCCCATCGCACAGGCGATTGTCGACGCCGCCCGGGCGCAAGGCATTTCCCTGGGCGCCATCGAGCAATTCCAGTCGATCACCGGTTTCGGCGTCAGCGCTCGCGTGGACGGCGACCTGGTCGAGATCGGTGCCGACCGCTACATGCGGGACCTGGGCCTGGATGTCGCCACGTTCGGCCAGGACGCAGCGCGCCTTGGCGACGAAGGCAAGACGCCCCTGTATGCGGCGGTCAATGGACGACTGGCTGCCATGATCGCCGTGGCCGACCCGATCAAGGAAACGACGGCCGCCGCGATCCGGGCGCTGCACGACCTGGGCCTGAAGGTCGCCATGATCACCGGCGACAACCGGCGCACGGGCGAGGCGATTGCCCGCCAGCTGGGCATCGACGAGGTGATCGCGGAAGTGCTGCCTGACGGCAAGGTCGCTGCCGTGCAGCGCCTGAAGCAGCAGTACGGTCCCATTGCCTACGTGGGCGACGGCATCAATGATGCGCCGGCGCTGGCCGAAGCCGATGTGGGCCTGGCGATCGGCACCGGCACGGACATCGCTATCGAGGCGGCGGACGTGGTGCTGATGTCTGGCGACCTGGGTGGAGTACCCAACGCTATCGCCTTGTCCAAGGCCACCATCCGCAACATCAAACAGAACCTGTTCTGGGCGTTCGCTTACAACGTGGCCTTGATTCCCGTCGCGGCCGGCCTGCTGTACCCCGTCAACGGCAGCCTGCTGTCACCGGTGTTCGCAGCCGGCGCCATGGCATTGTCCAGCGTCTTCGTCCTGAGCAATGCGCTGCGCCTGCGCCGCTTCGTGGCTCCGTTCGCCGTCAAGGCCTGACGCCGGCCGGGCATTGAGCGCGGGGGAGGCATCCCCGCGCTTTCCTCACCTAAGACAAGGTCCGGGTGGCCGCGCCCGACAGGTCATGCAGGCTCAGCCCGCAACCGCGGGCGCGCTCGGCGAGGGATTCGCTCTGCGCCAGCGCCCGCCGGCTTTCTTCCAAAAGCACGTCCAATTGCTCCTGCAAGGTGGCGGCCATGAGCCAGGCCCTTTCCGCGAACAACTCGGCGAACTGGTCCACGCAGGGCTTGCAGATGGCGGCGCCGTTCTTATCCAGCAGCGGCACGCCTTGGGCCAGCGTGGATTGGCAAAAGGTACAGGCGAGTGCGCAGTTCATGCGTAGGGCG
Organism: Achromobacter sp. 18P8.1.1; assembly: GCF_057799415.1. Taxonomy (NCBI): domain Bacteria; kingdom Pseudomonadati; phylum Pseudomonadota; class Betaproteobacteria; order Burkholderiales; family Alcaligenaceae; genus Achromobacter; species Achromobacter sp. 18P8.1.1. The sequence goes on from NZ_JBYOKH010000056.1 coordinate 9,411, forward strand.
GCTCATCGTCGGGTTGGCGGGCGGCGCCGCAGTAAACGGCGCCTTGCCCCTAGACAACGGCCTGGCGGGCCAACTCTTAAGCCGGCGCAAATCCCTAGGACAAAGCGAGTCGGCCGAAAGGATGAACTCGCCGGTGACGCTTACGCTGCGTAGGTGGGCCGCAGGGCCACCGGGGCGGGTTCCGCCGCCATGTCGATGATGGTTTCGGCGGGTACCTTGAAGAAGGCTGCGGTGGCGGCCAGGCGCTTGGCCTGATCCTCCAGCGAGGACGCGGCCGCGGCGGCCTGCTCGACCAACGCGGCGTTTTGCTGCGTCACGTCGTCCATCTGCGTGACGGCACGGTTGATCTGGTCGATGCCGATGGACTGTTCGGTGGACGCCTCGGTGATCTCGGCCATGATCTGGGTCACGCGCTGCACCGAGGTCACGATTTCCTGCATGGTCTCGCCGGCCTCGCGCACCTGCGCGGCGCCGCTGTCTACGTTGTTGGTGGATTGCTCGATCAGGTCCTTCACTTCGCGGGCGGCTTGCGCGCTGCGTTGCGCCAGCGAACGCACCTCGCCCGCCACGACGGCGAAGCCCTTGCCCTGTTCGCCCGCACGGGCGGCCTCCACCGCGGCGTTCAGTGCCAGGATGTTGGTCTGGAAGGCAATGCCGTCGATCACCGAAACGATCTCGGCGATGCGGCGCGAGCTGTCGGAGATGCGCGTCATGGTTTGGACGACCTGGTCGACGGCCTGGCCGCCGCGCAGCGCCACGCCGCGGCTTTCGGCCGCCAGCGCGTTGGCCTGGTGGGCGTGTTCGGTGTTCTGCTTCACGGCCGTGGCCAGCTCTTCCATGCTGGCCGCGGTTTCTTCCAGGGAAGCGGCCTGTTCTTCGGTGCGCGAGGACAAGTTGGTGTTGCCCGACGAGATCTCGGCAGCGCCGGTGTTGATCTCGTTCACGCTGCGGCGCACTTCGGCGACGGTGCGGGTCAGGCTGTCCTGCATGCGCTTGAGCGCCGCGAACAGCACGCCGATCTCGTTGTGGGCGCCGACGGCCACGCGTTGGGTCAGGTCGCCCGAGGCGATGCGGTCGAAGTGCTGCGCAGCGTCTTTCAGCGGCAACAGCACCTGACGGCTGATGAAGCGCCAGCATCCGGCGGCCAGGACGACGGCCAGAACCAGCATGATGATCGTGGCCAGTTCCGCCTGGTTGTAGCGCTGATCGGACGCGTCGTTGATCTGGGCAGCGCGCCGTTCGGTGTGCGCCAGGAAGGCGACGACCCGTTCTTCGAAGCGGGTGTCGGCCGTGCGAGCCTCGGCGACGGCGGTAACGTAGTTCTCCGCGGATTGCTTTTGCAAGGCCTCGCCCAGCGCATCGATGCTGCGCACATAGGCGTTGAAAATGCCGTCCAGGTCAGCGGTCAATTTACGCGCCGCCTCCGTGACTTTGGGCACGCGTTGGAACGTGGCGTAGCGTTGGCGGGCGTTGGCCAGGAACTTGCCGGCCTGGTCCACGCTGGCTTGCGCCTGCGCGCCGCGGCCGGCCTGTACATCCAGATAGGCGGCCACCAGCGTGATGCGGGTACGCAGCAGCAGCACCTGGGTTTCGTAGAGCGGGCGCGTCTGTTCGGTGGCGACGCGGTTCAGGTCGTCGACGGCGTCGTCGGCCGCGCGGGCGAACACCCAGCCCATGCTGGTGGCGCCGGCCAGGGCCAGCACGAAAAGGACCAGGACGGCGAGCAGTCCGGTTCGGATTTTCAGGTTCTTAAGCATGCACACGGCTCCTGCATAAGGCAGCCGGCGGGGCCGGCAGCCAAGATCTAGTGGTAAACCCGTGGCAAATGTAAGTTTGAATTACATTTTTAACAATTGATCATTTTTCACTGGGACATTCTGGTTTCGGCAACGCCACGGCGGCAGCGTGCAGCCAGGAAGGCCGGGGCCGGCGGCAGGCGCGCGCGGTCAGAACAGGGGAGAAGGGTCGCTGCGGATGAAGCGCAGGAACCGTTGGGCGGCGTCCGGCAAGGGCCGGGAGACATGCGTCTGGACCTGGATCTGCCCGCCGTTGAGCAGCGCGTCGTCCATCGGGCGGCAGACCAGCCGGCCCGAATCCAGGTGCTCGGCCGCCGACAGGCGCGCGCACAGGGTCACGGCGTTTCCGGTCAGCAGATAGTTATAGACCGCCTCGGGGTGGTTGGACGTGAAGGCGGGCGACAGGGTGGTGTTGTACAGACTGGAGGCCATGTCCAGCACCCGGCGCAAGGCGCTGCCGCCTTCGGGCAGGGCAAGGGGATATGCCGACAATTGGGTCAGGACTAGCGGCGTTGTGAGCGGCGACGTCGAGAGCAGGGCGCTGTGGCCGGCCAGCGGGTGGCCGGGCCGCATCACGGCGACGATCTCGGCCGGGCGCGCGACGATCACGGCAATGTCCTTTTCGGCCGCATGGCTATAGGTGAAGCCGATGTCCGCCTGTGCCGAGCGCACGCGTTCCGTGACCAGGCCGGCATCCAGGATGGTCAGGTTAAAGCGCACGGAAGGGTGTTCGGCCTGGAAGGCGGCGAATTTGCGCGGCAGCGCCTGGGCCGCGAAGCCGTGGGCGCCGGCGACCTTCACCGTCTGGGTAAAGCGGCCGTTCTGCCCGCCGATCTCGGCATAGGTGCGCGCCGCGTCGGCTTCGACCCGGCGTGCATGATCCGCCAGGATGCGGCCCACTTCCGTCACGCGCATGCCCTTGGGGTGGCGTTCGAACAGCTGGTTCTGCAACCGTTGTTCCAGGCCGGCGATCTGTCGGCTGACCGCGGAACTGACCACGTTCAGGCGTGCGGCCGCGCCATTGACGGACCCGGTGTCGACGACGGTCAGGAAATAACGAAGCGCGGTGCTATCGAATTGGAATCGCTTCATTGATGTGAATGCCGTAAATCTCAATGTCGAGTCCAGGCGGTTGGCAGCCGCAAAAATAGCGCGCGAGGGGCAGGTGGCAGTGGGATAGCCGCCCGCCACGGCGTCTTGTGAACGCGCAGGCCAACAGGTACGGACCAGGGAAGCGATGGCGGGTTGCGCCATGGATAGGCCGACAAGCGTCATCCGGAGAGTCCGGCGCGCCAGGACGCCAGCCCCGACGTGGCGGGACGGGCGGATGTGCCAGGGGTGGAATTTATTCCAGCTCCACCTTTTGCCACAATCGCAAATTTATCAATATTGCATTCTAATTTCGGCAATCACGGCCTGCCTTGGCCTGATGCCATTGCGGGCAGGCCCCGGAAACGCAAAACGCGCCCGAAGGCGCGCTGCAATAGGTAGAAGGTGTGGAAGGCGGGGGCGGCTTAGTCCACGACGAAACCACCGGGGCCGCTATGGCCCAGCAGCTCGCGTGCGCATTGAATCGCTTCGCCAGGCGTTGCCACCGCCAGGAACGGCATGCCGAACGCGCGGGCCATTTTCTCGCCCTGCTTGCGGACCTTGTCCAGCGCATCCGTGTCGCGTTCGACCGCGATGAAAGCCCGGCAACGCGCCCTGAGCCGCGGCATGTTGGTGGTCTGCCATTCGATCATGGCCTTGCGGTCTTCGTGGCCGGCTTCCTGGCGCATGTCGGGCACGACCATGACGAAGGTCTGCGGGTTGTCCACCAGCAATTCCATTTCGCGGATCCAGCTGGTCGAATAGCCCTTGGGCGCGCCGCCGTGCTTGGCGGTGACGATGGGGAATTGGGACAGGTCGTGGAAGAAAAACTGATCGCGGTTCATTCGAATTCTCCGTGGGGGTGGGCAGGCGCGCCCGGCTTGCAGCCGCAGCCGCCGTAGAGCACCAGACTGTAGGAATTCAGCGCGAAGCCGCTGCGCTTGGCGATCTTCCTGACCAATTGCGCCATGGCGGGATCGCTGGATTCCAGGATCTGCCCGCAATGCGTGCAGACCATGTGGTCGTGGTGCCCCTTGTCGTTGAGCTCGAACACGGTGGTGTGCGCGTCGAGCTGAGTACGTTTGAGTAGGCCGGCGTCCTCAAGTTGCGTAATGACGCGATAAACCGTCGCCAGGCCGATGCTGCTGTGGTCCGAGATGAGGCTGCGGTAGACGTCTGCCGCGCTCATGTGCTGATTGTCCCGCTGATAAAAGATGTCCAGGATCTTCAGCCGGGGGAAGGTGGCTTTGATGCCGGCGTCGCGCAGCCGCGTGGTATCCATGTGGTTTCTCCGTTCGGGGGGCTGATGCCCGACTGATGAGAATGATGTACATTTTCAACTGAACCCGCTAACGGGAACCCGTCAACCTGTAGCTCAAACCTGCCAACCATGCTTCATGTGGCTATCGCCGACCCGCTTCCCGATGTGCTGCTGACTCCGTTCAGCGTGCAGGGGCGACGCGAGTCCAAAGGCATTGCCGTGCCCTCGCATGTCCATGCCGAGGGCATGCTGGTGCTGGTGCACGAGGGGCTGGTGGTAGTGCAGGCCGGGGCCGAGGTCTGGACGGTGATGCCGGGCAGCCTGGGCTGGATTCCGCCTGGCACGCCGCATGGCGCGCGCTGGTTCGGCGATGCGCGCGGTTCGTTCCTGTATGTGCGGCGCGACGTGTGCGACCGCTTGCCGGCGCACTGCCGTTCCTGGCCGTCGTCCAAGCTGATCGAAGCCCTGATCGACCGCTTTACCAGCAACCAGGACGGCGGGGTGTCGGGCGCCTACCAGGCGCAGTTGTTCGAGGTGCTGCTGCAAGAGCTCAAGCACCGCGAACACGCGCCCCAATTGCTGCCCATGCCGGTTGACGCCCGCCTGCAGGACCTGGCCAATACCTTGCTGGATACGCCGGACGACACCGCCGGCATCGATGAATGGGCGCAGCGGCTGAACATGTCTTCACGCACGCTGATGCGCCGCTTCCGTCAGGAAACCGGCGTGACGCTGGGGCAATGGCGGCAGCAGGCCCGGTTGCTGCGTGCGCTGGAAATGCTGAGCCGCGGCGGGTCGGTGACCGAAGCCGCGCTGTCGGTCGGCTACGAAAGCACCAGCGCGTTCATCGGCAGCTTTCGCAGCGCCTTCGGCATGACGCCGACGCGCTACCTGGCGGACCGCTGACCGCGCGGGGCCGCGGCCTTCCGCCTTTACGCATCTTCACGTTTCTCCGACATTTTTGCGGATCTTCATTCGCGCCCTGTCCCTAGTATGGCGTCACGGGTGGGCGGCTGCGTTCGTCCACCCATGATGCTTTTGGGGTGAGAAATGAATGACCTTTCGAGGCCGCATCGCACCGGTGCGCTGCTTATCCATGGGTTGGGCGGTACGGAATTCGATATGGGCGCGCTGCACAAGGTGCTGGCGCGCGCGGGCGTGGAAACGCACGGCGTGACGTTGCCCGGCCACGCCGGACAGCCCGAAGACCTGCTGGATGTGCGGGTAGAGGACTGGATGGCCGTGGTGACCCAGCGCTACCGCGAGCTTTGCAGCCAATACGAGGTGGTGCACGTGATCGGCATGTGCCTGGGGGCGCTGCTGGCCGTGGAATTGTGCAAGCGGGAATCGCACACGCGTGGCGCGCTGGTGGTGCTGTCGGCCCCCGTGTTCCTGGATGGCTGGAGCACGCCCTGGTATCGCGGCCTGCGGTATCTGCTGTACCACGTGCCGGGCGTGCCGCGCCGTATCCGGGTGCAGGAAGAAGACCCCTACGGCGTGAAAAGCGAGCTGGTGCGCGCGTTCATCAAGGCGGGCTTCGCGCGCGGCGACGGCTTTCATTACCAGTGGGTGCCGTTGGCCTGCGTACGGCAGGTGGACCGCCTGCGCGGCATGGTCCAGCAAGGGCTTGAGCATCTGGATTGCCCGACCCTGATCATGCATGCGGAAGAAGACGAGCTGACCAGTCCGCGGTCCGCCCGCTTCCTGGGTTCCCGCATCCCTGGCGCCACGGTGGTAATGCTGCAAGACAGCTATCACATGATCTGCGTCGACCACGAGCGTGACCGCGTCATGCGCGACGTGCTGGCCTTCCTGGGCAGGGACCCCGACCTGGTGCGGGTGCGCAAGCGGCCGGCGGCCGCCGATGCGGGAGTGCCGGCTCAGGCCGCGGCGGGCTGGTCCGGCAGCAGCGGACCTTGCGGGTCGTTCTCCGCATCCGGCCGGGGTGGCACCGGCGGCAAGCCCAGCCCCATGCGCAGACGCTGGCAATCGGGGTTGGGCGAGCCGTCCGGCATCCAGATGTCGAATTCGCGGCACGGGGTGGGGCGGTTTTCGTAGATGGCGCAGTGGATGCCCGGCTGGCCGAGTTCGCCGCGCAACGAGATGCAGCGGCCGCCGCCCATTTCGGTGCCCTTCATACAGGCGCGCAGCGGGCTCATCTGGGTGACCAGTTCCACGGGAACGTGGCCGCCGTTTTCACCTGCCAGTTCGCCGCAATAGAACGACACCCTGAAGTGGGAGCAACAGGCTCCGCAATCGAGGCAAGGGTTGGCGTCCGGCTTGTCACCGGCCAGCACGGCGGGTGAAACGAACGTCAGGACAGCGGTCTCTAGCAGGGACATGGGGGGTGCGCGCGGACACGGCTGGCGCGGGATCTGGGGCGCAAATAGTAGCGGGATTCGGACTGCGGCCGCTACGACTTTTTTCGGGGACGTTGCTGCGGTAGCATCGGTGGCCTGATTGCCGCCTGGAGCGATGCCTTGAACGCTAAAACCGAATATCCCGACGGCCTGGCCCGCTGCGGCTGGGTGGATACGTCCGCCGAATACATGGCCTATCACGACAACGAATGGGGCCGCCCGCAAGGCGATGACCGCGCCTTGTTCGAACAGCTTTGCCTGGAAGGTTTCCAGTCGGGCCTCAGTTGGCGCACCATCCTGAACAAGCGCCCGGCATTCCGGCGCGGCTTCGCGGATTTCGATCCGGCCAAGATGGCGCGCTTCGGTGAAAAGCAGGTAGCCGCCTTGCTGGCCGACGCCGGCATCGTGCGGCATCGCGGCAAGATCGAAGCGGTGATCAACAACGCGGCACGCGCGTTGGAAATGATCGAAAAGGAGGGCTCGCTTGCGGCGTTCTTCTGGCGCTTCGAAGCGCCGGCCGGCGCGCCGTCCACCTTGGGCGCTTCAACCTCCGAGCAATCCGTGGCCTTGTCCAAGGCGCTGAAGAAGCTGGGCTGGAAGTTCGTGGGGCCCACCACCGTCTACGCGTTCATGCAGTCGGTGGGCATGGTGAACGATCACAGCCCCGGTTGCCATTGCCACGCGCTCAGCGAAAAAGCGCGCAGGGAATTCAGGCGGCCGGCGGTCCGGCGGCCGGCCTAGCGGCGGGCGCGGCGGCTTGCTCGGGCACGTGGCCCGGCAGGCTGTAGCGGCCTTCGCGGTAGGCCCAGCTGGGCCACAGCGCGTGCGCCAGCGCCTCTGTCGCCAGCGCCGGGTCCAGCGCCACCGGCGCGTAGTCTTCCGGCGCGGTATAGCGGTACTGCACGGGCGTCTTGTTGGGCGCCAGTACCAGCAGATCGTTTTCCTTCAGATAACCGTAAGTGCTGTCGTACTGCATGATGGCGCGCCCCGGCGTGCTGCGCGTCAGGTCGTGGCCGATCATCGGGTGCTCGGTGTCCACGCCGATGAGCGACAGCAAGGTGGGCGGCAGGTCGATCTGGCTGATCAGGCGGTCGTCGCGGCGCGCTTCGATACCAGCGCCCAGGATCACGGCCGGGATATGGAAGTGGCGCACGGGCACCAGGCTGGCGCCGAACACGCGGGAGTCGTGGTCGGCTGCCACCAGGAAGACGGTGTTTTCCCAATAAGGCGACGCCTTGGCGCGTTCGAAGAAGCGGCCCAGCGCCCAGTCGGCGTAGCGCACGGTGTTTTCGACGGTGGCCGGGTTGCCTTCGGTCTGGATCCGGCCGGCGGGGTATTCCCACGGCGAATGGTTCGACACGCTGAAGGCCAGCGTGAAGGTGGGCTGGTCGGCGTCTTCACGCAGCAAGCGATCCAGCTGGTTGAACATGTCTTCGTCCGACGCGCCCCAGGTGCCCACGAAGGCCGGGTCCACGAAGTCGGCGCGGTCAACGATCTGCTTGAAGCCATTGCCCAGGAAAAAGCCCTTCATGTTGTCGAAGTGCGATTCGCCGCCATAGATGAAACGCGAATGGTAGCCGTGGCGGCCCAGCAGATCGGCCAGCGAGAAGAAGCCGCGTTGCGAGCGGGGCAGTTTCAGCACGGCTTGCGCGGGGGTGGGCAGAAAACCCGTGACTACCGCTTCCAGCCCGCGCACCGAGCGGGTGCCGGTGGCGTAGGCGCGCGTGAAGGCCCACGATTCCCGCGCCAGCGCGTCCAGCTCCGGCGTGAGGTCGGCGCCGCCCAAGCCCGCGCTGTACTGCGCGCCCAGGCTTTCTTCCAGGATGATCACCAGGTTGAGCGGACGCGGCGTCTTGCGCGTGGCGGGCTGGCGATGCAGGCTGGGGTAGTCGGGGTTGGAAGGCGGGTTGGGCAGTTGGGCCTGCGCCAGCACCAGGTCGTGCATCTTGGCGTCGTCCATGCCGCCGTATACGTCCGATGCCGACTTCTCGTTCTTCATGCTGTAGATGGCGTAGAACACGTTGTAAAGCGAGTTCAGGGCCAGCGTGTTGAGCATGCCATCTGAGCAGTAGGCGACCGAGGACGGGTTGATAGGCCGGTGGCCCAGCGTGCCGCGGATGGCCAGGATGACGATGGCCAGGATGGCCACGCTGGCAAGCGGCATCTGCCACCAGGTCAATTGCGCATCGGGCTGGGCATGGCCGAACAGCCCGAACGCGCCCCAGCCGATCACCGCCAGACCGCCCAGGCCGCCCAGCAGCGCCAGCTTGTAGCCGCGCCAAAGCATGCCGGAGACTTCGCGCGGATGCTTCAGGTATTCCACGAACAGCCGGTTGGGCCGCGAGTCGTATTCCAGGATGAAAGGGGGCGAGGCGACTTCCAGGAAGGCCAGCAAGATGAACGCGACCAGATACCAGTAGCCGGCGATGGTCGCGGCGATGGGGAAGTGCCCCAGCAGGGGCGACAGCACGGCAGGCAGCGCGGCCAACACGGCGATCTGGTGCGCGTCGATGCGCAGGCCGCCCAGCAGCAGCGGGAACAGGCCGCCAGCGTTACGCACGCGCTGCCATTGCCAGGCGGCCAGCGCCAGGCGGCTGAGCGTCAGCAGCGCAAACGCCGCCACCACGAAAATCAAGGTTGAATGCCGCATTGGGCCTCCAGGTTGTTCTGCTATCCGACCCGTTGGGGCGGAATCAATCGTCCGCGCATTGGAGCAGGGCGCGCGTCGAAAATTCAGTGAGGTACTGCCTTCCGGTCACTTTCCGGGGGTCACAGCCATTTCGTTTTGTAACTGCTTGGCGCCAGGCCGGGAACACGGCGTGCTGCGCAAACCCGCAGGCGGCGATGTGTCGCCGTGCGGCGAAGGCCGGCCGGTCGTTTCGCGGGCGGAAAGATCCGCACACATTATGGGGCCGGTTGGCTTAACCCTTGCGGTGCGCCGCGATACCCTTACCGGTAACAGAGGGCTGGCGGTCGAAGGCCGGCCACAACGCCAAGGATAATAACCATGACGCGCACAAGAAAAATAGCGATCGGGATTGTAGGGGGTCTGGCCCTCGTCGTGCTGGTGTTGGGAGTGGTGATCGCCACTTTCGACTGGAACCGGGCCAAACCCATGATCAACGAGCGCGCCAGCGCCGCCATCGGCCGACCTTTCGCCATCAATGGCGACCTGAGCGTCAAATGGGAGCGCGAGCCCGACGAAGGCGGCTGGCGAGCCTGGGTGCCGTGGCCGCACATCATCGCCAACGATATCTCGGTGGGCAACGCGCCGTGGGCGAAAGCGCCTTACTTCGCCAAGCTCAAGCGCGGCGAGTTCAGCCTGGCGCCGCTGCCCCTCTTGCGCCAGCGGGTGGTCATTCGCCGGATCCAGCTGACCGAGCCCGCCGCCGACCTGGAGCGGCTGGCCGATGGCCGCGCCAACTGGGTCTTTACCTTGCCCGAGACCGGCGAGCCCTCGCCGTGGGTGCTGGACATCAACGAAATCGGATTCGACAAGGGCCGGGTGGGGCTGGTCGACGAGGTCCTCAAGGCCGACTTGACCGTGCTGGTGGACCCGCTGGGCAAACCCGTGCCCTTCGCGGATGTGGCCGGCTCCGCCTTCGTGCCCGCGGACGGTGCGGCGCCCGCACCGCGAGATTACGTGTTCGGCTGGAAGGTGGACGGCAAGTTCAAGGGGCTGGCCACCAAGGGTGAAGGCAAGGTGGGCGGGATGCTGGCCTTGCAGGATGCCAAGCAGCCGTTCCCGGTGCAGGCGGATGTGGCGATCGGGGGTACCAAGGCGTCGGTGACGGGGACGTTGACCGATCCGGCCAACCTGGGCGCGCTCGACCTGCGGCTGAAACTGTCCGGCGCCTCGATGGCGCAGCTGTATCCGCTGACGGGAGTGACCTTGCCCGATACGCCGCCTTACTCCACCGATGGGCACCTGGTCGCCAAGCTGAACAACCCCGGCGGCGCCGTGTTCGACTACAAGGATTTCAACGGCAAGGTGGGCAACAGCGACCTGCATGGCGACATCACCTTCGCCTTGGGGGTGCCGCGGCCGAAGCTCACCGGCAAGCTCTCGTCGAAGCAGTTGCGCATGGTCGACCTGGGGCCGCTGATCGGGGTGCCCGCCGGCGGCACGGCGGCGGCGCCCGCCGACCGCGCCAAGGATGCGCCCGCCAAGCCCAAGGGCGGCAAGGTGCTGCCGACGCAGGCTTTCCGTACTGACCGCTGGCGCGACATGGATGCCGACGTCTCGCTGGACGCGGGGCGCATCGTGCATGACAGCAAGCTGCCGCTGTCGGACCTGACGGTGCACGTGGTGCTGCAAGACGGCAAGCTGACGCTGGACCCGTTCCGTTTTGGCATTGCCGGTGGCAACATCAACGGCACCATCAAGCTGGACGGTGCCAACGAAGCTTTGACCGGGCGCGTCGATCTGCAGGCGCGCCGTCTGCGCTTGAAGCAATTGTTCCCCGCGACGGAAGCCATGCAGAAGACGCTGGGCGAATTGAACGGCGATCTGGCGATCAGCGGCACCGGCAATTCGGTGGCGGCGTTGCTGGGCTCGGCGACGGGCGACGTGAAGATGCTGGTCAACGACGGCGTCATCAGCCGCAGCCTGATGGAGATCGCGGGCTTGAATGTGGGCAACTACGTCATGTCCAAGCTGTTCGGCGACGACGAGGTGAAGATCAATTGCGGCGCCGCCGACCTTGCCATGAAGAATGGCGTGATGACGCCGCGGGTGTTCGTGTTCGATACCGAGAACGCGCTGATCAGCATCACCGGCACCGCCGATTTCAAGAACGAAACCATGGACATGGACATCACGCCGGACAGCAAGGGTTTCCGCATCTTCTCGCTGCGTTCGCCGCTGTACGTGCGCGGCACCTTTGGCTCGCCGGACGTGGGCGTGCATGTGCTGCCGCTGGCCGCGCGCGGCGCAGGCATGGTGGCATTGGGGGTGCTGTTGACGCCGGCGGCCGGTTTGCTGGCGCTGATTGCGCCCAGCACCACCGACGAGAACGCCTGCGGCCCACTGCTGGAACAGATGCGCAAACCGCCCAAGGCGCCGGCGCCTGCCGCGCCGAAGGGGAAGTAGCCGCACGCCGGGCGCGGGCGTCTGGAGGGTCAACCCGGCAGGTTAGCCCCGCAGCTCAGCCCGGCGACACGCGTCGCGAGCCGTCGCGCGCGTCGTCGTCGGCGACGCACACGGTGTTGCGGCCATGGTTCTTGGCGTAGTACAGCGCCTGGTCCGCGCGTTGCAAGACGGCGTCCAGCGTGGCGCCGTGATCGGGGTAGCGCGCCACGCCCACCGATGCGGTGATGGGCGAACTGATGGCGCCCGGCGCGGGCTGCGCCGCCAGCCGCTGGCGCAGGCGTTCGGCTGCCGAGACGGCTGCGGCCAGCGATGCGCCGGGCATCAGGATGACGAATTCTTCCCCGCCTGAGCGCGCCAGCGTGTCGCCGCTGCGCGAGCCTTCGCTCATCTGCGTGGCCAGGGCCTGCAGCGCGCGGTCGCCGGCCGTGTGGCCATAGCGGTCGTTGATGCCCTTGAAGTGGTCCACGTCCAGGACCATCAGCGCCACCGGAGATTCGTCGGCTTGCAGCATCGCCAGCGCCTCGTCCAGGCCGCGTCGGTTCAGCAGGCCCGTCAGCGTGTCGGTCGTGGTTTCGCGGCGCAGGTCGCGGATCTTGTGGTGAATCGACGCTAACCCCATCAGCAGCGCGCGCTTGAGCTGCGCCGCCTCGAAATACCAGGACCGCACATTGTGGATGCGGGACGCCGCATCCGGATCCTGCATGTGCCGTGCGATGCCCGCCAGTTCGCCCAGCGGGCGCGCGATCCAGCGCGACAGCAGCCAGATCAAGATCACCGACAGCAACAGCAGCGGCAGGGCATTGCGGGCGGTGGCCATGAGCAGGTCGCTCAAGGGTTGCAGGGTGCTGTCCACCGGACGCTGCGCAATGATGCTCCAACCGGTGCTGGGCACTGGCGCATAGCCCGCCAGCATGTCGCGGCCCTGGCTGTCCGTGAAGCGCCGTTCTCCGGTTTCGCCGCGCCGGGCCGCGGCGAAGGCTTCGTCGTCGGGCGCCTTGTGCCCCAGCCGGCTGCGGTCGGGGTGAAAGATCAGCGTGCCATTGCGGTCCACCACATACAGGAAGGAATCGTCGCGGTAGAAATGCTGGCCCAGCAGGCGATCCAGCACATTGTCTTCATGCAGGTACAGCGTGCCCGCGATATAGCCAAGATAGCGATAGTCGTGGGAGAAGATGGGATACGAGTACAGGATCAGCCAACGGCCGGTGCTGGTCTGGTAGGGCTCGCTGATGATCGGCTGCTTGGTTCGGATGGCGGTCTTGGAGGCGTCGCTCGTCAACTGCTGGCCCAGCAATTCCGGATAAGCGGAGGACACGGCAATCACCTTGCCCTGCGGCGACACCACCACGCTGGAATTGAAGTGTCCCAGCTGTTCCTGCTGGCGCCGCGTCTCTTCGGCCATCAGCGCGGGCCGGGTTTCCATGTCGGCCAGCACGTCGGCGCTGTAGGCCAGATACCGTCTTACGTCGTTCAGGAAGGTATCGGTGGTCGAGGCTAGTTTGGAGGCATAGACGCGATTGACCTCCAGCGCGTTGTGCAGCAACAGATCGCGCTGCACCAGATAACTGGCGTGCAGGCCGCCGGCCAGCACCAGAATGACCGACAGCAGGCTGATCCACAGGATCAGGCGCCGAAGGTCGATGCGGAACATGGCCGACTCCGTCAGGATCGGGCGGGGCCCGGCGGTACGCCGGAAGGGGGCATGCCCCCCGTCAGCGCGTCCCAGGCGCACATGGCCTGGCGCGCCACGGCTTGCAAGGTCTTGCGGGTGGCGCCGTCGCGCGCCTGAATGGACATGCCGTGCAGTACGGTCGTGTAGAAGGCCGCGAGGCTCTTCGTGTCGGCGCCGGCAGGCAGCTCGCCTTGCCCGACGCCGGCGTTCAGTCGGGCCAGGATGCGGCCTTGCATCTCGCGGCGGTTGTCGCACAGGAAGCCGCCGACGCTGGCGTGATTGACGCTGCCCGACGGCGCGCCCAGCACGATCATGCAGCCAGGCGGCAGGCCGGGCGCGGTGAAGCGTTCGGCGGCAGCAAGCAACATGGACTGGATGCCGCCGCGGGCGGTGGGCGCGTCTTGCAGCGCGCGCCGGGACGATCCGCCTTCCGTTTCGCGGTAGAGCTCGACCGCTTCACGAAATAGTCCTTCTTTTGAGCCGAATGCCCCATAAAGGCTGGGCGAGTTGATGCCCATCGCTTCCGTCAGATCGGTTAGCGATGCTCCTTCATATCCCTTCGACCAGAAGACTTCCATGGCCTTTTGCAAGGCCTGGGCCCGGTCGAAGTTCCGGGGGCGCCCACGTTCTGCCATGGAGCGATTTTACTCGCGACCGCTATTTTGTGTTGATCGATAAAAAAATGATTGACGAGCGTGACATGGCCCGGCGATGATATTTGTACTGATCACTACAAATTAAGGAAGAACGATGGGCAACCTGACTGGAAAAGTGGCTTTCGTGACGGGCGGCAGCCGTGGCATCGGCGCGGCCATCGTGCGGCGCCTGGCGGCCGACGGCGCCGACGTGGCGTTCACCTATGTCAGCGCGTCGTCTGCGGACGCCGCGCAGGCGCTCGCCGAGGAACTAGCCGTGGACGGGCGCCGGGCGCTCGCCATCCAGGCCGATTCCGAAGACGCGCTGGCCGTGCGGCAGGCGGTGGAAGCGGCCATCACGGAGCTGGGGCCGGTGGACGTACTGGTCAACAACGCCGGGATTTTTGTCGCCGGCCTGATCGGCGACACCAGCCTGGACGACTACGAGCGCACGATGGACATCAACGTGCGTGCGCCTTTCGTCGCCATCCGCACGGCGCAGGCGTCGATGCCCGACGGCGGGCGCATCATCAATATCGGCAGCTGCCTGGCCATGCGCGCCGGCCGCGCCGGCGTGGCCCTGTACTCTGCCAGCAAGTCCGCACTGATCGGCCTGACGCAGGGCCTGGCCCGAGACCTGGGCACGCGCGGCATCACCGTCAACGTGGTGCACCCGGGCCCGATCAACACCGACATGAACCCGGCGGACGGCGAACGCGCGGGCGAACTGGTGGCCGTGCTGTCCTTGCCGCACTATGGCGAAACGCGCGACATCGCCGGGATGGTGGCCTTCCTGGCGGGCCCCGAAGGCCGCTACATCACGGGTGCGAGCCTGGCGGTGGACGGGGGTTACGCCGCTTGATATCGCAGGTCAGAAAAGTTTTTTCGCACACGACTTGCACAAACCAAAAAACCTACATATAATCTTGCTTCTTCGCACTACACACATAACGAAACGCAGACAGCAGCAACGCACCGGCAACGGTAAAGAGCAGTTGAAAACGAATCGGAACTGAGTGGATTGCAGGGCTGTTAGCTCAGTTGGTAGAGCAGCGGACTCTTAATCCGTAGGTCGAGTGTTCGAGCCACTCACAGCCCACCAGAATTCAAAAACGCCTTAGCCGCCTAGCGACTAAGGCGTTTTTTCATTGGCGCGCCGTTTGAGCATGTCTTAACGATTCAAACGCCAGACGCGATTCATACGCCAGACGCGTGTGGGCAAGCGCGTGCGATTGGCCGCCCCATATCTGCGGGTAAAGTGGACACCTCCACTCCGACTCACGCCCCGCATGCCAACGACCTTTGACGACGTTTACCTGATCACCCCGAAACAAGTGCTCGCTCGCTCGGACGAGGTCGACGCGCTGGAAGCCTGGCTGGGCGCGGAGCTGCCCTCCGGATACCGCCATTTCGTCACCACGCTTGGCCAAGGGACCTATTGCGGTCGCTTGATGGTGCTGATGCCGTCGCAGATTCAGGCCGACTGCGAATCCGAACGCGCTTTTGTCCGGGAATATTTCGACGACTTCTGGGGCGAAGACAGTTCGCTCTCAATGCACGATGCGGCGCAGGGCGTGCCGTTTGCCGCTACGGTAGACGGCGACAAGATCTTCTACAGCATCGTTCGCCGCCAACTCTTCGTGTTGCCTCGGCACGGCCTTCAAGTCCTCTGGATGCCGCAAGGCCTGGACGACCCGCTGGATTGGGGCCTGCCAGTGCTTGAAGGTGCCTGGCGTTACTTTGATTCGTACATCGACCGCAGCATTGTCGAATTGTTTTCGTCGGGCGCCTTTCAGCTTTCCGACATCGCAGCGCGAATCTGTCGGCTGTGGCCGCCCGCGCATCGGATCGATGCGGCATGGGGCTCCCGCTTGTTTCTGCCGGACCTCCGTGGCGTGGCACAGCTGACTCAAGCCCCCGGCGATACACGCGTCGGCGTGCGTCTGGAGTTTGACGACGCCGTGGCCAAGCACGTGGCGCCTTTCATCGCAGACCTGACGGATGAGGGCTTCCGGGTGACGGCTTCAGTACGCAGTCAAACCGCCGGGTCCTGATCACCCGCCGCACATCTTCGACCGCGCTACCACGGCACGACGGACAGCGCCACCGATAAGACGACCACCAGCACGACAAGCGTCAGAATGTGATTGGTTCGCATATTTCCCTTTGGAGTATCGTGAAGCGTATCGAAGCCGCGGCGGCATTCGCCGCGGTGCCTGATCGTTGAGACAGCAAGATTTGTGCCCGGGGAGAGTCATGCGCGACGTTGTGCAATTGCGTCCTGAAGGCCTGTACTGTCCGGCCGGCCAGTTCTACATCGACCCGTGGCGGCCGGTGGCCACCGCCGTGCTGACCCATGGGCATGGCGATCACGCCAGGGTGGGAATGGGCTGCTATCACACCAGTGTCGAAGGCCTGCCGATCCTGCAATGGCGATTGGGCGAGCAGGACTATCGCGTGCACGCCTATGGCCAGCCGTTCACGCTGGGCAATGCCCGCGTATCGCTGCATCCGGCCGGGCATGTGCTGGGTTCCGCACAAGTACGCATCGAGGCGGACGGCCAGACCTGGGTCGTGTCGGGGGACTACAAGCGCCAGCCGGATCCTACCTGCAGCCCATTTGAAGTCGTGCCCTGCGACACCTTCATCACCGAAGCCACGTTCGGGCTGCCGATCTATCGCTGGCCCAGCGCGGCGGACGTCGCCCGCGACATCGTGCAATGGCGAGATCTGTGCGCCGCGCGCGGCGAGACCGCCATTCTGTATTGCTACGCGCTGGGCAAGGCGCAGCGCGTCCTGGCCGAGCTCAAGCCCTTCATCGACCGGCCTGTCTACGTGCATGGCGCCATTGCGGCCGGCGTGGACGTGTATCGGCAGGCGGGCATCGACATGGCGGACACGCGGCTGGTGATCGATGCCGACGGCAAGTCGCAGGCGGCGGCCGGTTTTGCGGGGGAGTTGGTCATTGCCCCGCCGTCGGCCGCGGGCAGCGCGTGGTTGCGGCGTTTTCGCCGTGCGCAGCAGGGCTTCGCGTCGGGCTGGATGCGGCTGCGCGGCAACCGCCGCCGCCGCAACATGGACCGCGGTTTTGTGGTGTCCGACCATGCGGACTGGCCGGATCTGCTGCGCACCATCCATGACACCGGCGCGCGCCGCGTCATCGCCACGCATGGCGACACGGACGCGCTGGTGCGCACGCTGAACGAAGCGGG
The DNA here is from genome assembly GCF_057799415.1 of Achromobacter sp. 18P8.1.1. Taxonomy (NCBI): domain Bacteria; kingdom Pseudomonadati; phylum Pseudomonadota; class Betaproteobacteria; order Burkholderiales; family Alcaligenaceae; genus Achromobacter; species Achromobacter sp. 18P8.1.1. The sequence continues at coordinate 26,528 of NZ_JBYOKH010000056.1, forward strand.
CGTGGCGGCTGAAACGCTGGCCACGCAGTATGGCGAAGACGATTAGACATCGGAGGCGTACCCGGGCATGAAGCGATTCGCAGCGCTGTACCAGGAGCTGGACCGCAGTACCGCCACGTTGGACAAGCGGGCGGCGCTGGCCGCGTATTTCGGGGATGCGCCGCCGCGCGATGCCGCCTGGGCGCTGTACCTGCTAGCGGGCGGAAAGATCACCAGCGCACGCCGCAAGATTGCGGGCGTGGCCGAATTGCGCGCGTGGACCGCGGCAGCTTCAGGTACGGCGCCGTGGCTCGTCGACGCGAGCTATGACCAGGTCGGCGACCTGGCCGAAACGCTGGCGTTGCTGATGCCCGATCCCGCTCATCCGGCGCCGGAGCGCGGCTTGGCGGATTGGATCGAAGAGGTGTTGCTGCCTGTCGCCAACCGCGACGAGGTCGAGCGGCGCGACGTCATCGTCTCCGCCTGGCTCGGCCTGCCGTTCGAGGAACGTCTGGTCTTCAACAAGCTGCTGACGGGCGCGCTGCGCGTGGGTGTGTCCCAACGCATGGTGCAGCAGGCGCTGGCCGAGATGTCGGGCGTGCCGATCGCGCGCATCGCCCAGCGGATGTTGGGCACCTGGGAACCCAGCCCCGCCTTTTTGCGCGACTTGCTCAGCGCCGAAGACCTGCCCGGCGACCGCCAACAGCCGTACCCGTTCTTTTTGGCGTCGCCGCTGGAGGGTTCGCCGTCTGCGCTTGGCCCCATCCAGGACTGGCTGCTGGAATGGAAATGGGACGGCATCCGCGCCCAGCTGATCCGCCGCCATGGCGAGGTGGCGTTGTGGTCGCGGGGCGAAGAGCGGCTGGACGGCCGCTTTCCGGAAGTCGAGGCGGCGGCCTCGGCGCTGGACGTGGATTGTGTGCTGGATGGCGAACTGCTCGCGTGGCAGGAAGACGCGACGCAGCCCATGCCGTTCTCTGCCTTGCAGACGCGCATCCAACGGCTCAAGCCGGGTCCCAAGTGGCTGGCCGACGCGCCTGTTCGAATGTTGGCCTACGACCTGCTGGAGCTTGATGGCGCCGACTTGCGCGAACTGCCGCAGGCCGAGCGCCGCCGGCAGCTGGAGGCGCTGCTGCGCCGTCACCCGGATGCGCGCCTGGGGCTGTCGCCTTTGGTGGCGCCGGACAGTTGGGACGCCGCCGCCTCATTGCGCGAAGAGGCCCGCGAACGCGGCGTGGAAGGCTTTATGCTCAAGCGCAGCAGTGCGGTCTACCAGAGCGGTCGGCGGCGCGGCGACTGGTGGAAATGGAAGATCGATCCGCTGACGATCGACGCCGTGCTGCTGTATGCGCAGTCTGGCCATGGCCGCCGCAGCACGCTTTACACCGACTACACGTTCGGCTTGTGGCAGGGCGACACGCTGGTGCCCATTGCCAAGGCGTATTCAGGTCTGGACGATAAAGAGATCCTGGCGCTGGACCGCTGGTTGCGCGCGCACACGCGCGAACGCTTTGGTCCGGTGCGCTCGGTAGAACCTGTCCAGGTCTTTGAACTGGGATTCGAGGGCGTCAATCTGTCCAAGCGCCATAAGTCCGGTGTGGCGGTACGCTTTCCGCGCATCTTGCGCTGGCGGCACGACAAGCCGGCAGCCGAGGCCGACCAGTTGGATACCTTGAAGGCGCTGGCACGATGACGGCAGCGCGGCGGGGTTGGGATGCGCCGCTGTCGGCCTGGTTCCAGGCGCAGGGCTGGAAGCCGGCGCCGTTCCAGCGCGAGACCTGGCGCCGTTATCTGGATGGCCAATCGGGGCTGCTGCACACACCGACCGGCAGTGGCAAGACGCTGGCCGCGTTCGGCGGGCCGTTGCTAGAGGCCCTGGCCGATCCGGCCACCGCGCACGGCGCGGCAGGCGCGGGGCCCCGGGTGCTGTGGGTCACACCGCTGCGCGCGCTGGCGGCCGATACCACGCGGGCGTTGGCCCAGGCGGCGCAAGCGCTGGAGGTGGACTGGACGGTTGCGCTACGCACCGGCGACGCCAGCGCACGCGACAAGCGCCTGGCGCGCCAGGGCAAGGCGGACGTGCTGGTGATCACGCCCGAATCGCTGGCGTTGTTGCTGTCCTACGCGGATGCGTCGTCGCGCTTTCGCGCGCTGCGCTGCGTGGTGGTCGACGAATGGCACGAATTGCTGGGGAACAAGCGCGGCGTGTTGCTGCAGCTATGCCTGGCGCGTTTGCGCCGCTTGTCACCGGCGTTGCGCACGTGGGGCCTGTCGGCCACGTTGGGCAACCTGGATGAGGCGCGTGCCGTGTTGCTGCCTCATGCGCCGGATAGCCCGCTGGTGGCGGGAGCGGCGCCGCGCAAGGTCGTGATCTCGACGTTGCTGCCTGAGCGCAGCCGTGCCTTGCCGTGGGCCGGGCATCTGGGGCTGTCCCAGTTGCCGCGCGTGTTCAAGCGCTTGTTCGACGTCCGCGCCAGCCTGCTGTTCACCAATACCCGCGCGCAGGCCGAGCTATGGCATCGCGCTCTGGAATCCATCTGGCCCGAAGCGCCGTCCACGCTGGCGCTGCATCACGGTTCGTTGGACCCCAAGCTTCGGACGCAGGCTGAGCAAGGCTTGCGGGATGGCAGCTTGCGCTGCGTGGTCGCGACGTCCAGCCTGGATCTGGGCGTGGATTTTCCCGCGGTGGATCAGGTATTGCAGATCGGCAGCCCCAAAGGCGTCGCGCGGCTGTTGCAGCGCGCCGGCCGCGCCAAACATCGGCCGGGTGAATCCGGCCACGTGATCTGCGTCCCCGCGCAGGCGCTGGAACTGATCGAATACGCCGCAGCGCGTCAGGCCATTGCGCGCGGCGCCATCGAGTCGCGGCCGCCACCGCGCGGCAGCCTGGACGTCTTGGCGCAGCACGCCGTCACCCTTGCGCTGGGCGGGGGCTTCGACGCCGCTGCGCTTTATGAGGAGGTCCGCGGCACGCATGCCTACGCCGGCCTGGATGTCGCCACGTGGCAGGCCGTGCTGGATTTCATCGTTCAAGGTGGACGCGCCTTGTCGAACTATCCCGAGTTCCGCCGGGTGCAGCAGGATGACGACGGTTGCTACCGCGTCCATGATCGCCGCATCGCGCTGCGGCATCGGCTGTCGATCGGCACCATCACCGCTGATGGCGCCGTTTCGGTGAAGTACTTACGGGGCGGCGTGCTGGGCTCGGTGGAAGAGGGCTTCCTGGCGCGCCTGCGCCCCGGCGACCACTTCCAGTTTGCCGGCCGGACGCTGGAACTGGTGCGGCTGGAAGGCATGACGGCCTACGTGCGCCGCGCCAAGGGCGGCAACGGACCGGTGGCGACCTGGCAAGGCGGACGCATGCCGTTGTCGACCCAGTTGGCGCGCGAGGTCGAAAGCCTGTTTGCGCATCCTGGCAAGCACGCGGAGATGCGCGCCATGGAACCGCTGTTGCGGATCCAGCGAGAGGCCAGCGCGCTACCCGATCGGGGCCGTCTGCTGGCCGAGCGCATCGCCACGCGCCGTGGCCTGCATCTGTTCCTGTTCCCGTTCGCCGGACGCGCCGTCCATGAGGGCATGGCGGCCATGATCGCGTTGCGGTGGGGGCGGCGGCAGGCCAACACGTTTTCATACACGGTCAACGATTACGGCTTGATGCTGACGCTGGCGGAACCCGCGGACCTTGACGACGCACTGCTGCGTGAACTGCTTAGCCCCGAGCAGATGGCGGGTGACTTGCGCGATGGCGTCAACCTGGGAGAGTTGGCGCGCCGCCAGTTCCGCGAGATTGCCCGGGTGGCGGGGCTGTTGACGCCTTCGCTGCCGGGCCGCGCGGCACGTTCCCTGCGCCAGGTGCAAGCTTCCAGCGGCCTGCTGTACGACGTGTTGCGCCGCTACGACCCGGACCATCTGTTGTTGGCGCAAGCCGAAAGGGAAGTCCTGGAATTCCAGTTGGAGGCGCCGCGGTTGCAGGCTGCGTTGCAGGACTGCGCGGCGCGGTCGCTGGAGCTGCGCGCGCCCCGCGCGTTGACGCCGTTGTCCTTTCCGCTATGGACGGAAAGCTTGCGCGGCCAGCTCAGCACGGAAACCTGGCAGGCCCGCGTCAAGCGCGCCGCCGCGCAATTGGAGAAGCGCTATGCCCGGATCGGGTGACGACGCCCTGCCCATCAAGCTGGCGAACGAACCGGTGGTGTTGCTGGGCGCGCGCGCCCTGTACTGGCCGGCACGGTCGCGCTTGATCATCGCGGATCTGCATCTGGGCAAGAGCCATGTCTTTCGCCAGGCCGGCATCGCCGTCCCGCGGGGCGCGACGCAGGATGACCTGCTGCGCCTGACCCGGTTGATCGACTCTACTGCCGCGCGCAGCCTATGGATCGTGGGCGATGTGCTGCATGGCCCGATGGCCCAGGCGGGGTGGCGGGATGCCTGGGCGCAATGGCGCAAGCAGCATGCGGACCTGGACGTGGCGGCCCTGACGGGCAACCATGATCGCGCGTTGGACGGCGCTGCGCTGAACCTGCGGCAACTGGGCGAATCCTTGGCCGACGGGCCCTTCCTGTTCCGGCATCTGCCGCACGCCGATCCGCATGGCCTGCACGTCATCGCGGGCCATGTGCATCCCAAGACTCGCGTGCCCGGCGTCCCCCGCAGTTGGCCGGCTTTCTGGCTTCGGGAAGGGATCACCGTGTTGCCCGCGTTTTCCGATTTCACGGGCGGGCACGCGGTCGGCGCCGGGGACGGCAGCGCCCTGGTGGCCTGCGTGGAGGGGAGCGCTTTGGCAGTGGGGCGCCTTGCGTCTTGCGAAACGAATCGCGAATAAATTATTATTAAGAATAATTCGCATTTATTCCTGGGCGCAGCAAGGCCCCGATCCTTTCGTCTCCCACAACCAGGTTTGCCCATCATGTCCGCGCCCGGGGCTCCCGCCCAAGCTATCGAAACGCTCTATGGCGACCATCACGGCTGGCTGCGCGGTTGGTTGCGCAAGAAGCTGGGCAACGCCTTCGACGCCGCCGACCTGGCGCATGACACCTACGTGCGGATCATCGCGGCGGGTACGACGCCGCAACCGGAACAGTCGCGCCGATACCTGACCCAAATCGCCAACGGCCTGCTGATCGACCTGTACCGCCGCCGCAATATCGAAGCCGCCTATCTGGACGCCGTCGCTTGCCTGCCCGAGGCGCAGGCGCCCTCGGAAGAGGCGCGGGCACTGGTGCTGGAGGCGCTGGTCGAGATCGACACCATCCTGCACAAGTTGCCCGCCAAAGTGCGCATGGCATTGCTGCTGTGCAAGCTAGACGGCTTGAGCTACCGCGATATCGCCGAACGCTTGAACGTGTCGGTGTCGTCGGTGGAGAAGTATGTGGCCGCCGCGCTGCTGGCTTGCTATCAAGCGCTCTACGATGACGCGGGCTGACGCGACGCCAGGAGTCGCGGGCCCGATCGATCCCGCGATTGTCCGACGTGCGTCGGAGTGGATGGCGCGGCTGTGGTCGGACACCGCGTCGGACGCGGACCTGGCGGCCTGTGCTCAGTGGCGGGCGGCGCATCCCGACCATGAACGTGCGTGGTCCCGTCTGCAGCTCATGGACGCCAAACTGGGCAAGGCGGCGGCCCCCGGCGCCAGCCGAGCCTTGCTGGAAGCGCCGTCGCGCGGGCGACGCCGGGCCTTGCAGGCCTTGGGCCTGGCCGTGGCGGCAGGCGGGGCGGCGCTGGCTCTGCGCGAGTCCGGCGATTGGCAGGCCGTGCTGGCGGATCATCGCAGCGGCACCGGCGAGGTCCGCGAAGTGTCCTTGCCCGACGGCACCCGCGTGGTGCTGAACACCCGCACGGCGATCGACGTGCGATTCGATGCGGACGAACGCCGCGTCATCCTCAGGCAGGGCGAGATCCTGGTGACCACCGCGCCGGATACAGCGCCTGCGCATCGTCCGTTCCGCGTGCAGAGCCGCCAGGGCATGGTGCAGGCGCTGGGCACGCGCTTCACGGTGCGCCAAGAGGCGGACCTGTCCCATGTGGCGGTTTTCGATGGCGCGGTCGATGTGTATCCCGCTGACGCGGTTGGGGCGGATAGCGGTGTAGTCCGCGTCAATAGCGGCCAGCGGACGGTTTTTTCCGCGCAGCGGGCGGAGCCGCCGGTGGCCGTGCGCGAGAGCGCCGCGGCGTGGTCGCGCGGCGTGCTGGTGGCGGAAAACATGCGGGTGGCGGATTTCCTGGAGGAACTGGGCCGCTACCGCGCCGGTTTCCTGCGTTGCGATGCCGCGGTGGCCGATTGGCGGGTGACGGGCGTGTTTTCGGTCCAGGACACCGACCGCGCCTTGCGCAACCTGATGCTGGGGCTGCCGTTGACCGTGAGCTACCGCACGCCGTACTGGGTGACCGTGCACGCGAAGGAGCCCGCGTAACGGGCGAAGCAGCGCGGTTGCAATTTATTTTTGCCAATCATTGAGGATTCCGCAGGTTCGTTCGGAAGACGTCAAAAGCACCTTCATCGTCCGTACTTCCAGGAACCTGCCGATGGCACGCCACCGCACCCTTGAACTGAACCGCCACGTCGCCGTGGCCTTGATGCTGGCCGGGGCTTCGCTGCTGCCCGTGTCCGCCGCGCAGGCGCAAGCCGCGAACCCGCCATCCAGCCCTGAATCTCCCCGCCGCTACGATATCCCCGCCGGACCGCTGGACCGCACGCTGAATCGCTACGCCAGCGAGGCGGGCGTGGAGTTGTCCGTGGATGGGGCGTTGATCCAGGGCAAGACGTCGGCGGGGCTGGCGGGCAGCTACGGAGTAAAGGAGGGTTTTGCCGAACTGTTGCGTGGGCAGGGCCTGCGCATCGTGCGCGGGGCCAGCGGCGCCTATTCCCTGCGGCCTGCGCCGGTGCCCGAGGCCGACGCGCGTGGCGCGACCACGTTGCCCGCGGTGACGGTGACGGGCAGTGCGGAATCGGCCGCGGGGCCGGTCGACGGCTATCTTGCCAAGCGCAGCGCCACCGGCACGAAGACCGACAGCACTATCCTCGAGACCCCGCAATCGATCTCGGTGGTATCCGCGGATTTCATCAAGGAGATCGGCGCGTCCCGGCTGAAGGAAAGCCTGTCCTATACGCCGGGCATCAACACGTCGCCGTGGGGATCGGATTCCCGGTTCGACTGGACGATCATCCGGGGCTTTGACGCGCAGACGCCCGGCTACTACCTGGACGGTTTGCAACTGCGCAACAACAACAGCTGGGCCGTCTGGCAGACCGAGGTCTACGGGGCCGAGCGCATCGAAGTGCTGCGCGGGCCGACGTCGGTGCTGTATGGGCAGAACGGGGCGGGCGGCATGATCAACGTGGTCAGCAAGCGGCCCACCGAGGAACCGTTGCACGAGATGGAAGTGCAGGTCGGCAACAACGCGCGACGCCAGGTGGCGGCGGATTTTTCCGGGCCGGTCGACGAGGCGGGCAAAGTGCTCTACCGCATTACCGGCCTGGCGCGCGACGCCGAACTGCCCGCCAGCGGCTTGCCGAACGACCGCTTCTACATCGCGCCTGCGCTGACCATCAAGCCGTCCAGCGACACGACGTTGACGCTGCTGTCGCACTATCTGCGCGTACGCGATGGCAGTTCGTATGGCAGTTTCCCGGAAGCGGGCACGTTGCAGCCCAACCCGAACGGCAAGTTCTCGCCGAAGACCTACGTGGGCGAACCGGGCTTTGACCGCTTCAACCAGGAACAGTGGATGGTCGGGTATATGCTGGAGCACCGTTTCAACGACACTTGGACGGTGCGGCAGAACGCGCGCTACGGCTATACCAGCGTGGACTATCGGCAGGTCTATGTGCGCGGCTTTGCGACGGTCGACGCCGACAATCCCAGCGACCCCTCCAACTTCCGCCTGTTGGACCGTTATCCGTTCGGCAGCAACGAGAACGCTCGGCTCTTCACGATCGACAACCAGGCGCAAGCCAAGTTGAGGCTGGGCGATTGGCAGCACACGTTCCTGGCCGGGCTGGACTACCAGCATTCGCGCAACTATCAGGCCACCTACAACGACGGCACGGTGGGACCGATCGATGGCTATTCGCCGGTGCACGGCAGCCCCGTGAACCCCGCCGACCCTTGGTTCGACGGCACCACCCGTCTGGCGCAGACTGGCTTCTATCTGCAGGACCAGATCAAGTGGGGCAACTGGGTCGCCACCCTGGGCGGTCGTTATGACCGGGCCTCCGCCGATGTCAGCAGCAATATCGACGGGTCGCGGACCAAGGTCGACGAACACAATTTCAGCGGCCGCGGCGGGCTGGTGTATCTGCATCCGAGCGGTATTGCGCCGTACTTCAGCTATGCGGAGTCGTTCTCGCCGACGGCCACCATCGATCCCGTCACCAACAGTCCGATGAAGCCGGAGACGGGGCGCCAGTACGAAGTGGGCGTGCGCTACGAGCCGCCGGGCGGCACCAGCCGCTACAGCGTCGCGGCGTTCGACCTGCGGCGCCGCAACTACATCACCTATACCGAGGATTTCCTGCCCAAGCAGACGGGCGAAGTGCAGGTGCGCGGCCTGGAGTTCGAAGCCGGGTTCCGCCCCGTGCCGCAGATGAATGTGGTGGCGGCCTACACCTATACCCCCAAAGCCGATGTGACGGCCAGCAGCACGCCCAGCGAAGTGGGCAAGCAGATGCAGGCAGTGTCGCGCAACCAGTTTGCGCTGTGGACCGATTACCGCTTCGGGTCGGGCATCAAGGTGGGCGTCGGCGCGCGCTACACCGGACCCAACCAGGGCTACGCGGAATCCGCATCGAAAAAGCTGCCGGGCTACACGCTGATCGACGCGATGGTCGGCTATCAGATGCAGCGCTGGAATCTGGCGCTGAATGTGCGCAACCTGACCAACAAGACCTATCTGAGCAATTGCAGCCAGGGCGACTGCCGCTACGGCGACCTGCGTACGGTGCTGGCGACCGCCACCTACCGCTGGTAGTCCGGCATTAAGGGCCGGCTTAACGATGGGTAAACGCCCGCTAAATCACAGCGGGCGTCCGGCTCTTTATAGTGGGCGCATTGCCATCCAAGGAGCGCCGCATGTCCGATTCCACCGATACCCCTGTCCCGTCCGGCTACCCGCAAGCGGTGCTGTTCGACCTGCTGACCGCCTTGCTGGATTCCTGGACGGTCTGGAATCGCGCGGCGGGCAGCGAAGCCCAGGGCCGCGCCTGGCGCGCTGACTATCTGCGCCGCACCTATGGTTGCGGTGCGTATCAGCCCTATGAGCAATTGGTGCAAGAGGCTGCTGCCGCGGTGGGGCTTCCTGCCAGCGCGCCCCAGGCGCTGGAAGCGCATTGGGTGGAGCTGCCCGTGTGGGATGGGGCGCGCGAGCTGCTGCAGGCCTTGCGCCCGCATTGCCGCCTGGGTGTGGTTACCAACTGTTCCGACCGCCTGGGCCGCCAGGCAGCCAGTCTGCTGGGCGTGGACTGGGACGTGGTGGTGACGTCCGAAGAGGCGGGTTTCTACAAGCCTGATCCCCGGCCGTACGCGTTGGCGTTGGCGCGCTTGCAGGTGCGGCCGGAAGATGCCGCGTTCGTCGCCGGCTCGGGTTACGACCTGTTCGGCACCAGCAAGGTGGGCCTGCGCACGTACTGGCACAACCGCGTGGGGTTGTCCTTGCCCGAAGGGGCGCCCGCGCCGGAACGTGAATCCCCCCGCCTGGATGAGGCGCTGCCGTGGCTGGCCCGGTTCCGTACCGCCTGACCCGTTCGGGCGTCCCGTGGGGGTCCTTTTGGGGCCGTCCGCCAATACAAAATGTTGCCGGTCGCGCCGCCTCCCCTTGCTAGCATGGTTTACGCCGGAATGATCCGGCGCACCGACGGGATAGTGGAGGTTGCCATGAACTCAAGAACAATATTCAACCGGATCGCGGTGGTCGCGGCGGCGGGTGCGTTGCTGGCGGGGTGCGCCACGCAGCAGCAGACGAACACTGCCGTGGGCACGGGTGCAGGCGCGGCGGTCGGCGCCGGCATCGGCGCGTTGATCGGTCACGGCAAGGGGGCGGCCATCGGCGCCGGCATCGGCGCGGTGGCGGGTGGTCTGGTCGGGTACAACTGGAAGGTCGTCAAGGATGACGTGCAGCAGTCCGGCGCGTCGTCCCTGGGGATCGATGTCGTGGAAATGCCCGACGGCAGCCTGAAGGTCAATATTCCCAGCGGCGTGTCGTTCGACACGGACAAGACGCAGTTGAAGCCCGCGTTGCTGCCGGTGCTCGACAGCGTGGCGCGTTCGCTCAACCAGCATCCGGAGCTGCGCACCAAGGTGGTCGGCCATACGGATAGCACAGGCGCGCTTGCGCATAACCAGACGCTGTCGGTCAACCGCGCCAAGAGCGTGACGGACTACCTGGCCAAGCAAGGCGTGGCCGCCGGGCGCATGGCGGTGGAAGGGCGCGGTCCGAACGACCCCATCGGCGATAATGCGACCGCCGAAGGGCGCGCGCTGAACCGGCGCGTGGAAATCTACCTGTACGCGGTCAAGCAATAAGGTCTGTCATGAGCATGTTTCCTCCCGCCCGTATCGGCACCGATATCGCCGTGGCCGCGTTGTCAGGCTGGCAGGCCGTGGCCACGCGCGATGCCATCGAGAAGCGCTTCCGCTTTCCGAATTTCAACGCGGCGTTCGGCTTCATGGCGCGGGTGGCCATGTTCGCGGAAAAGCTGAACCACCACCCGGAGTGGACCAACGTCTACAACCGGGTGGACGTGACGCTGACCACGCATGACGCCGGCGGCGTGACCGAACTGGATGTGCGCATGGCGCAGTTCATGGACGAGGCCGCCGCGCAGATGGGCGCGACGGCGCCGAAGGCAGGCGCTTAGGCGCCTTCGCCAGGTTCGCCGTCTTCGCGCGCTTGCAGATGGTCGATCAGGCGATCCAGCATGTCGCCCAGGACGCGTTGTTCGTCGGCATCCAGGCAAGCGAAGATCTCGTCATTGCGTTGCGCGATCAGCGCGATGATGCGCTGGTACTGCGCCACGCCTGCGTCGGTCGGCGTCAGCACCACGCCGCGTCCGTCGGCGGCCGACAGGGCTTTTTCGACCAGTCCGCGTTCAACCAGCGCCTGGGCCGATCGGCTGGCCTGACCCTTGTTCAGGTTGGCCGACCGGGCCAGGTCGTTGACGGAGAGCGGCGCGTAGCGGCCGATCGCCGCCAGGCAGCGCGCTTCGCCTAACGGAATGCCGCAGTCTGACAGGTAGGCGCGATTCGTATCCCGGTCCGTGATCTTGTTGAGCACGTGCAGGCGATAGGTCAGGAATCGTTCCAGGGCAGGCGTTTTCACGTCGGGCGGGCAGGAGTGGCGGCGGGATAGTTTGCCACAGCGTCATCGCCCCGGCAGGCGCTTTCCGCCTGTGCCAGCAATGCCAGCGCGGACGCTGCATCCGGTTGCCGGCTCAGCAACGACAAACCGAGTATCGACAGGAACAGCGGCGCGTTCGATTCGCCCACGCGGGTCAGCGCCTGCGCCATGCCGGTATAGACCTGGTCCAGTTCTTCGTGGTTCATGCTTGGGCTTCCTTCTTGGCGGGCAGGGCGATCGAGGGATAGTAGGGAATGAGGGCGGTGCGCAGGGTCGCTGCGTCGGGGGCGGTCCAGCGGCCCAGCACATAGCCATCGGGGCGCAGCAGGTAGACCATGCCGTCAGCCGCGCCATAGCGTTGCCGCAATTGGTCATGCGCATCGTGCCAGCCGCCGGCGCCCACACTCACGACCTGCAGGGGATGCGGCAAGCCTTGCGTTGCCGCAGCCAGCGCATCCAGTTCCGCCGACAGGGGCGTGGCGAGCGAGACCGCCAGCGCCACGAAGCCGCGGCCAAAGCATTCGCTCAGGTAGCGCGGCGCATCGCCGTCCTGCAGCAGCGCGTCGGGCGCGGGCTGGCCGGGCGCGGCGGCGGGGCCGGCCGTAGGCGCGCCGTCCGCCAGATTCAGGGGCGAGGTGTCGTAGGAAATGGGCGCGGATTGGCGCGGGTTGATCAAGGAGCGCACGTTGTCGTCCACCAACGCCAGCCGCAACGCGGCCTCGCGCATCAGGCGAAAACCGAAATCCGGCGGCGCCATGAATTCGGTGCTCTTCGCGCCGTAGGCCAGGTTCTGTCGGGTGGCGTGGACGCGTTCGACACTGTAGCTGTCCAGTAGCTTGGCCGGCGCTTGGCTCTTCAGCACCCAGGCGAGTTTCCAGGCCAGGTTGCCCGCGTCGTCCAGGCCGGAATTCAGGCCCCGCACGCCGAAGATCGGCACCAGGTGGCCAGCGTCACCGGCGAACAGCACGCGGCCATGCCGATACTGGTCCAGCGTCAGGCACTTGGCGTTGTAGATGGAGATCCACAGCGGCTTCCAGGGGGCGGTCTCGCCGATCATGTCCAGATGGCTTTGCACGCGCGGCAGCACGTTCTCGGGCTTGACGGCTTCGTCGGGGTCTTCGTCGTCGCGGATCTGATAGTCCACGCGCCATACGTTGCCAGGCTGCCGATGCATCAGCAGCGTCGACCCTGGGTTGGAAGGGGGATCGAACCAGGCCAGGCGCTCGACGGGGCGGCTGGAGGCTTGCTCGATGTCGACGATGACGTAGCGGCCTTCGTACTGCATGCCTTCCAGTTTCAGGCCCATTGCTTCGCGCACGGTGCTGCGTCCGCCGTCGCAGGCGATCAACCAGTCGGCGCGCACGGTCTGGCGCTGGCCGCCAGCATCCACCTCGACCGTGACGCCGTCCGCATCCGCCTGCAATCCGGCCACCCGGGCCGACCATTGCAGCGCGGCCTGTCCGGGATGGCGCTGCATGGCCTGATGGGCGTATTCCTCGATCGAGTACTGCTGGATGTTCACCATCGGCGCATAGCGCTGCAACGGGTCATGCGGCATTTCGAAGTGCAGGACTTCCCGATCGCGGAAGTAACTGCGCCCGCCGGTCCAGGGCAGCCCGGTTGCCATCAAGGGCTGGTCGGCGCCGGCCCAGCTCAGGATTTCCTGGGACCGGCGCGAAATGCAGATGGCGCGGCTGCCGGCGCAGTAATCATCGTCGGCTTCCACGGTGAGCGAGGCGATGCCGTATTCGGCCAGCAGGGCGGCAAGCGTGAGGCCCACGGGGCCTCCGCCGGCGATCAGGACGGGAACGTGCGAGGGGAGCGGCATCTTGTCTCCGATATGTAGTTGTGTGCGCAACTATATTCCCGAAAAGGTTGTGCACGCAACTACTTGCGCAGGGCGAAAAAAAACCCGCCGGATCAGGGCGGGTCTTCGCGGGCGATGCCGTGGGCGTCAGTTGCGCACGTAATAGATGCGCATCGCCTGCTGCTTCTGGGCGCCGTCCATCACGCGCAGCACCACCACCTTGGGGGTAAAGCCGTCGGGCAGTTTCAACTGACCCAGTGCGTAGTCGTAACGGTCCACGTTCAGCGCCGGGCCTTCCGGCGTGACGGTGGCGGCGCGGCCGTTGGGGTAGCTGCCGTCGATGGAGAACGTGAGCGTGCCCTTGAAGGGGGCGCCGGTGCGCTCTTCGCGCATGACCAGCACCTGGTAGTCCAGCTGGCCGGGGGCGCGCTTGAAGGTGGCCGAGCGGATGCCCAGGTTACCGCCGCGCGGATCGGGCGGCATGGCGTCCTGGAACAGCACCAGTTCCTTGTTCATGGTTTCGATCTTGCTGCGCGCGTCTGCCAGATCGGAGGTCAGCTTTTCGTGGCCCGACTTGTTGGCGTCGCGCTGCTGGGTGGCTTCGTCCAGTTGCGTCTGCAGGCGCTGGCGTTCCAGGTTGGACGCGCTCAGTTCGCTATGCAGCGACTCGGACTGCTCCACCGTCAGGCGTTGCGGGCCATAGTTGGTTTGCAGGAAGAGCACGCCGCCAGCACCCAGGGCAATGCCCACAAGCAGCAGGACGAGCCAGCGCGGCAGGCGTCGCGTGCGTTGACCGGGTTGGTATACGGAGGGCTTGAACACGGCCCGTTGCGATCTTCCAAACATCCCCATTCCTAGAAAACTTCCTGTGTGTTGCTCGTCCGCGCGGTGCCCGCGCGTGCCAAAGCGTCAGAGAATACCCCGTTAGCCGGGGGCGATGGGTGCGCGGAAAATCCTGGTTGCGCACCTTGATATTGTGAAATATGTGAGCGTCAACGCGCCGCTGCGTGGAGCTCGGCGTCCAGGTCGGCAAGCCGTTCAGGGGTGCCGACATCAGTCCATCGGCCGGTATGGTGAGCGCCGCGCGCCAGGCCCTGGGCCATGGCCTGCCGAAAAAGGGGCAGCATGGGCATGGCCGTGCCGCGCGGGACATCCGCGAACAACGAGGGATGGTAGACGGCGATGCCTGCATAGGTCAAACGCGGTTCCCCCTGGGCGTGCAGGCTGCCGTCGGGCGCCAGCCGGAAATCGCCGTTGGGGTGCTGGGCGGGGTTGTCCACCATCAGCAGCCAGGCTCCGCCGTCGGGCAGGCTGGCGGCCAGGCCAGGGGCCGCCGCGGAGTCCCAGTCGCACCAGACGTCCCCGTTCATCACCAGAAAGGGCGCGTCTCCCAGCAGTGGAAGCGCCTGGGCGATGCCGCCGGCCGTCTCCAGCGCGGTGCCTTCCGCCGAATAGCGGATCCGCACGCCGAAGGCGCCGCCATCGCCCAACGCGCGCTCGATCTCGTGGCCGAGCCAGGCGTGGTTGATGACGACGTCGCGGATGCCGGCCGCAGCCAGGCGCTCCAGGTGCCAGACGATCAGAGGCTTGCCGCCGACCGCCAGCAGGGGCTTGGGAAGCTTGTCGGTCAGCGGGCGCATGCGTTCGCCGCGGCCCGCGGCAAGAATCATGGCTTGCATCAGAACGTGTACCCGACGCTGACCTGGCGGTCGTCCAGCTTGTCCAGCAGGCGCAGCAGGGGGGTGAAGACGCCATAGCGCTGGACGACCTGGCGTACGTAGCCGTTCACGCGCGGCATGTGGGCCAGGTAGTGCGCCTTGCCGTCGCGGTGGTTCAGGCGTGCGAACACGCCCAGGATGCGCAGGTTGCGCTGCAGGCCCATCCATTCGTAGGCGCGGTGGAAATCGGCGAAATCGGCCTCTACCGGCAACCCGGCGGCGCGCGCCATTTCCCAATAGCGGATGGCCCAGTCCAGCTGCTGCGGCTCTTCCCACGTGGTGCGGGCGTCGGTCACCAGGGACGCGAGGTCATAGGTGATCGGGCCGGCCAGGGCGTCCTGGAAGTCGATGATGCCCGGGTTGGGGCCGTATTGCGCCTGATCGCAGACCATGAGGTTGGGCGAATGGAAGTCGCGGTGCACCAGCACTTGCGCCTGGCCGCCATTGCTGGCCGACAGCAGCGCGAAGATCTTTTCCAGGGCATTCGCCGTCTTGTCGTCCAGCGTCACGCCGTGGTGCTTTTGCACGTACCACTCGGGAAACAGCTTGAGCTCGTCGGCCAGGCGGGCCGAGTCATAGGACGCCAGTCCGGCGGTGGACGCCTTCTGCAGCTGGACCAGGGCGGCCAGCGCCTCGCGGTAGAGCGTCTGGAGCTGGCTGTCGGACAGGCCGTCCTGGATGCGCTGGTAATAGGTCTGTTCGCCCAGGTCGGAGAGCAGCAGCAGGCCCAGGTCCAGGTCTTGAGCCAGCACTTTGGGCACGTTCAGGCCGGCGTCGGCCAGCAATTGCCCCACGTGTAGGAAAGGGCGGCAGTCTTCATGGGTCGGGGGCGCGTCCATGACAATCAGGGTGCGCTTACCGGCGTCCAGCCTGAAATACCGGCGGAAACTGGCGTCGGCAGAGGCCGGGCGCAGCGTGTCCACGGCCAGATGCAGGTCGGCGGGCAGGCTTTCCAGCCAGTTGCGGATCTGTGCCAGGCGGGGGTCGTGATCGTTTTTCAAGGAAGATCCGTGTCAGAAAGGCAATATTGCTGAAATTTGCGTTCGGCGCACATAAGGCTGGGCGTATGGCGCGGCTTCTCTATAATACCGGCTCGTTTCCGTTCGCATTGGCCCTTCCGTGGCGCCCGTGCCAGGTTCCCCCATCGTCAAAAAAGGGCTGTTTTCACTCGTGCGCAAGGTTCGGTGGTTGATCCTCTCTGCTGTCAGCGTCGCCGCCGGGGCCGTTCAGGCCCAGGGTAGCCAGGGTCCGGCTTCCGCCGCATCATCCGCTACCGCGTCGCCCGCGGCCCCTGTGCTGCGCACGTCCCCCGGTTTGCGGGTGCATCGCTTGCCCGATGGCAGCATTCCCGCCTACATGGAAGCGGACAGCATCGAGGGCGATCCTGATTCCGACCTGACCTTGACCGGTAGCGCGCAAGTGCGCCGCATCGACGGCATCATCAAGGGCGACCGCATCAATTACCGCAAGGATACGGGCGAAGTCGACGTGCAGGGCAGCGCGCGCATGATGCGCGACGGCACGCTGGTGACCGGTCCGAACGCCAAGTTCAACGTCGACAAGTATTCCGGCGAAGTTGAAAAGCCCAACTTCTGGATGGGGGCCACCGGCGGGTTTGCCGTGGCCGAGCACGCAGACATCTTCAGCAAGTCGCAGATGCGGCTGCATACCGTCACGTACAGCGGCTGCTCGTGCGAGACGCCGTCCTGGTACATCAAGGCCAACACGGTCGACATCGACTTCGACGAGAACGAAGGCGTGGCGCGCAATGGCGTGCTGTATTTCAAGGATGTGCCGATCCTGGCGTCGCCCTACATGACCTTTCCGGTCAAGAAGGAACGCAAGTCCGGCTTCCTGATGCCGACCTACGGTACGACCAGCCAAGGCGGTTTCGATTTCTCGCTGCCGTACTACCTGAACCTGGCGCCCAACTACGACGCGACCATTCAGCCACGCTATTTTTCCAAGCGTGGCATGCAACTTGGCGGCGAATTCCGTTACCTGGGCGCGAGCTATGCCGGCACGCTGGACGGTACTTATCTGCCGAATGACAACATCACCAGCGAAGACCGCTGGATGTACTGGTGGCGCCATCAGCAGACGTTCTCGCATGGTTTCTATGCGGACTGGGATATCGCGAAGGTTTCGGACGATAACTATTTCCGGGATATTTCCCAATTGGGTTTGAACCAGGCGTCCACCACCTATCTGCCGCAGCGTGCGCGGGTGGGCTGGTCCTCGACGTACTGGAGCACGTACGCGCAGGTCTACAAGTACCAGACCCTGCAAGATCCGGACGCGCCACTGGTGCCGCCGTACGACAAGGTGCCCGAGCTCTACCTGCGCGGCGCCCGATATGACTGGGGCGGCTTTGACGTGGACTGGACGTCGACCGCGGTCCGCTTCCAGATTCCCACCGTGGCCGGCAGGCGCAGCGGCCCCGAGGGCGATCGCCTGCAGTCCTATCCGACGGTGTCCTATCCGATCGTGCGGCCGGGCTGGTTCGTCATCCCGAAGGCGGGCGTGAACTACACCCAGTACCAGACCAATTGGTATGGCAGAGACTGGTTGGGCCTGAATTCGGGCACATCCAGCGCCGGCACGTCTTCCGGCTATCCGTCGACGCAATCGCGCACCGTGCCGATCATGTCCCTGGATGCTGGCATGATCTTCGAACGCGACACCACATTGTTCGGCAAGGCGTCCACGCAGACCCTGGAACCGCGCCTGTACTACCTGCGCGTTCCGTACCGGGATCAGTCCAAGCTGCCGGTCTACGATACGTCGCTGGCGGATTTCAGTTTCTCGCAGGCTTTTGAAGAGAACATCTACACGGGCGGCTGGGACCGTATTTCCAACGCCAACCAGCTGACTGCAGCGCTGACGACGCGTTGGCTGGACGCCAACACCGGCTTCGAGCGCATGTCGCTGGCCGTGGCGCAACGACTGTATTTCGAAGACCAACAGGTCACGCTTCCGGGCGAAACGCCGCGTGAAAACGTGCGCTCCGACTTCCTCGTGGGCGCCAGCGCCGCACTGACCGACACGCTCAGCACTGACGTGGCGGCCCAGTACAACCCGTATGAAAACCAGTGGTCGCGCGGGTTGATCAGCGCGCGCTGGTCGCCGCAGCGCCTGACGACGGTGGCCGTGTCCTACCGTTATCAGCGCGACCCGCAGACCGGGGTTTCGTACCAGCCGCAGGGCCAGAATCAGGTCAGCCTCGCGCTGCAATGGCCCTTCACCAAGCGCTGGTACGGCGTTGGTCGGGTGGATTATTCCCTGCGCTCCGGGCCGTCCAGCACGGTGGCCAACACCACGGAATCGCCTCGCGTGACGCAGGCTATTGCGGGTCTGGAGTACAAAGGCGATTGCTGCTGGGTGGGCCGCGTGGTCTACCAGCGCTATGCCGTATCGGCTACGGACGCCAACTCCGCAGTGTTCTTCCAGCTTGAGCTGACGGGCCTGGGTTCCCTGGGAACCGATCCGATGAACCTGCTGAACAGAAGTATCCCCGGCTACACCAGCATTACACCGCCCGTGCCGGCTGGGACCACATTTGAAAGGTATGAATGATGCGTAGGTTGCACTCTTTGCGCCGCCTGTCCGGCAGCGCGCTGTTGCTGGCCCTTTGCGCCGGCCTGCCCGCCGCGCATGCGGCCGAGCAGACTGGCCGGGCCGCAAGCAATGGCGCCAAGGCCGCTCCGCAGGCTGCGGCTCCCGCAGCGAAGGGCGAGCAGTTCGTCGATGGCATCGCGGCCGTGGTCGACAAGGATGTGATCACGTTGCGCGAATTGCGCGATGCTTCGCTTCGCATTTCCGGTGAACTGAAGTCGCGGGGCATCCAGGTGCCCGACGACCAGACCTTGCAGCACCAGGTCTTGCAGCGCTTGATCATGGAGCGCGTGCAGCGCCATGAAGCTGATCGCCTTGGCATCCGCGTGGATGAAGCCCAGGTCGATCAGGCGATCCAGACCATCGCCGGGCGCAACAAGATCAGCGTGGCGCAACTGCGCGGCGAAATTGAAAAATCGGGCACGACGTGGGATGCCTACCGCAAGTCGCTGCGCGATGAGATCCGTACGGATCGCCTGCGCCAGCGCGCGGTGGATTCCACCATCGTCATCTCCGATACCGAAGTCGATGCCTTCCTGAAGGACCAGCGCCGCAATCCGGCGTTTGGCGCGGCACCGCAAGCCCAGCCGCAGCCGCAGGCTCAACCGGAACCCGCGCCCGAACAGGCTGCGGCACCTTCCGGCCCGATGCTTTACGCCTTGGCGCAGATCCTGGTCCGCGTGCCGGAAGGCTCGTCGTCCGAACAGCTTGCCGCGTTGCGCAAGAAGGCCGAAGGCATCCTGGCGCGCGCCAAGCGCGGCGATGATTTCGCCAGCCTGGCGGCGGCGGCCTCGGACGGCCCCGAAGCCTTGCAAGGCGGCGTCATGGGAGTGCGTCCGTTGGACGGCTGGCCCGACCTGTTCGTCAAGGCCATCAGCAATCTGCAGAAGGGCGAGGTGACGAACCTGATCCAGAGCGGCAACGGTTTCCACATCATCAAGGTGATGGACCGC
>NZ_JBYOKH010000057.1:0-44230 GCF_057799415.1 Achromobacter sp. 18P8.1.1
TTTTTTTTGGGGGGGTGGGGGGGGGGGGGGGGGGGGGGGGGCGCCCCCCCCCCCCCCCCCCCCCCCCCCCCCGGTTCACATCAGTTCTCGCAAGTGCGGGGCGTGATGTTCTTTTCCTTGGCGTACTTGGCCGCGGCTTCCTTGACCATCGGGTCCAGAATGGTCTTGTCGGCCTGATACCAGTCGGAGGCGACCTTGAACTTGGCGCCGTCCCACTGCACGATGCGGGCCCAGTCGTCGCCCTTGTGGTTGCTGCACGAGGTCTTCACCGGGCGCATGATCTGGCCAAAGCCCAGCTTGTCCAGCTTCTCTTGCGTCAGGTTCAGGTTCTCGAAGCCCCAACGCACCTGGTCGGGCGTCAATGCCTTGCCTTTGCCGAACTTCTCTTGCGCCGTGCGGATCGCTTCCACTTGCAGCATCGAAATCATCATGCCGCGCGTGTGGGCGATGGTGCCCAACGTGTTCTTGGCCGTCTTGTCCGAGCCCTGGCCCTTGTCGTAGACGAACTTCTTCAGGTCGTCATAGACCTTGTCGTGCTCGGCGCCGCTGTTGTGCACGGTGATGGCGTTGTAGCCCTTGGCGACGTCGCCCAGGTCCTTCACGTCGCCTTCAGAGCCGGCCCACCAGATCGCGTACATCTTGTCGCGGGGGTAGCCGCTGGCCTGCGCTTCGCGGATGGCGGTCGGCGTCATGATGCCCGCGCTCCACAGCAGCACATAGGCCGGACGCGCCTGGCGGATCTGCAGCCACGTGGACTTCTGTTCCACACCCGGCGCCGTCACCGGATACAGCACCAGCTCGAAGCCTTCCTTGGCGGCGCGTTTCTGCAGCAGCGGGATCGGTTCCTTGCCGTAGGGCGAGTCGTGGTAGACCAGGGCGATCTTCTTGCCCTTGAGCTTGTCCATGCCGCCTTCTTTCTTGGCGATGTCCTGGATCATCACGTCGGCCGCGGTCCAGTATGTGCCCAGGAGCGGGAAGTTCCACTCGAAGACGCTGCCGTCCACCGACTGCGACAGCCCGTAGCCCATCGTTTCGACGGGCACCTTGTCGACCATGGCCTTGTCGCTGACCGCAAACGTGATGCCGGTGGATTGGGTGTCGAAGCCCGAAGCCCCCGTGCCCTTGCCCTTCAGGCGCTCATAGCATTCCACGCCGCGGTCGGTGGCGTAGGCGGTCTCGCATTCTTCGTACGTGATCTTGACGCCGTTGACGCCGCCATCGCGCTCGTTGACCAGCTTCAGGTAGTCCAGCTTGCCATCTGCCCAGGGAATGCCCAGCGGCGCGAACGACCCGGTGCGATACACCAGCAACGGAACGAACTGCTCTTCGGCCGCCATTGCCGGCGTGGCCACGGCGCCGACGGCGCCGACTGCGGCCACCAGGGCTGCCGCCAACTTCAGGTTAAGACGCTTCATCTCCATTTACCTCCTGCGTGGTGTTTGGGGCAGTAAACCCTGGGACACCGGGATTGGCCCGGTCTTGAGCCGGGTATTCAGGATGTGGGCCGCGGCACTTTTGCCGCCGCGGTCCGCAGAAATCAATGCGAAATCAAAATACGGTCAATGCGGGAACGGCCAGATGCGCAGCTTCTCTTTGCCAATGCTCCACAAGCGCGCCAGCCCGTGCGGTTCGGCGATCAGGAAGAACACGATCAGCGCGCCGAACACCATGTGTTCGATGTGCGCGGCGGTGTCGACCGACAGCGGGATGCCGAGCGCGTGGGGGATGTTCGACAGCGCCACGGGCACCAGCACGATGAAGGCCGCGCCGAAGAAGCTGCCGATGATCGAACCCAGCCCGCCGATGATCACCATGAACAGCAGCTGGAACGAACGCGTCAGGTCGAACGCCAACGGCTCCCACGAACCCAGGTGGATGTAGCCCCACAAGGCGCCGGCTACGCCGACGATGAACGAACTGACGGCGAACGCGGTGAGCTTGGCGTACATGGGCCGGATGCCGATGACGGAGGCCGCCACGTCCATGTCGCGGATCGCCATCCACTGGCGGCCGATGGCGCCGCGCACCAGGTTCTTGGCCAGCAGGCTGAAGATCACCACCAGGATCAGCACGAACAGGTACTTCTCCAGCGCGCTCTGCACGGGCAGGCCGAAGGCCGTCAGCGGCGGCACCGACACGTTGCCCGACGACGAGTAGTTGGTGAAGAACGGGATGCGCAGGAACGCCCAGTCCACGAAGAACTGCGCGGCCAGCGTGGCGACAGCCAGGTACAGGCCCCGGATGCGCAGGCTGGGGATGCCGAAGATCACGCCCACGATCGTGGCGAAGCAACCGCCCAGCAGGATCTGGATGACCAGCGGCATTCCGGGAAAGCGCACGCCGAAGTTCCAGGCCGCATAGGCGCCCACGGCCATGAAGGCGCCGGTGCCCAGCGAGATCTGGCCGCAGTACCCGACCAGGATGTTCAAGCCCACGGCGGCCAGCGACAGGATCAGGAACGGGATCAGGATGGCGCGCAGCAGGTAGTCGGACGACAGCGCCGGCACGGCGATGAACGCCACGGCCAGCAGCAGCCAGATGAAGATGCGGTCCTGGCGGATCGGGAAGATCTGCTGGTCGGCCCGGTAGCTGGTCTTGAATTGGCCGTTTTCGCGATAGAACATGTTTTTATCCTAGAGGGCCTGGTGGTTACACGCGGTCGATGATCTTCTCGCCGAACAGCCCTTGCGGACGGAACAGCAGGAACACCAGCGCCAGCACATAGGCGAACCAGATTTCGATACCGCCGCCCACGAGCGACCCCAGGTAGACCTCGGACAGCTTTTCCCCCACGCCGATGATGAGGCCGCCCAGGATGGCGCCCGGCACCGACGTCAGGCCGCCCAGGATCACCACCGGCAATGCGCGCAGCGCCGCGGTGGACAGCGTGAACTGCACGCCGAACTTCGAGCCCCAGATGATGCCGGCGACCAGCGCGACCAAGCCCGCCACGCACCACACGATCACCCAGATGCGGTTCAGCGGGATGCCGATGGATTGCGCGGCCTGGTGGTCGTCGGCCACCGCGCGCAGCGCGCGGCCGGTCGAGGTGTATTGGAAGAACAGCGCCAGCACGGCCACCAGCAGGGCGGCGATCACGGCGGCCGTCAGGTCTTCCAGGTTGATGAGCAGCCCGCCTTCGAAGACGGTGTCCAGGATCATCATCGGATCCTTGGGCATGCCCACGTTGATGGAATACACCGAGCTGCCGAACGTGATCTGGCCCAGGCCGTCCAGGAAATAGCTGATGCCCAGCGTGGCCATCAACAGGGTCGTGGCTTCCTGGTTGACCAGGTGGCGCAGCACGAAGCGTTCGATGGCGACGGCCAGGAGGAACATCACCATGGCGCTGACGATGAACGCCAGCACGTTGGCCAGGATCATGTTGTCAAAGCCGAGCCAGCGCGGTATCCATTCCGAAAAACGCGCCATGGACAGCGCGGCGACCAGCACCATCGCGCCCTGCGCGAAGTTGAAGACGCCCGACGCCTTGAAGATCAGGACGAAGCCCAGGCCGATCAGCGCATACATCATGCCGCTCATCAGGCCGCCGAATAAGGTCTCTAGAAAAAATCCCATGTCTGTTCGCCTTAGTGCGAGACGCCGAGGTAGGCGCGGATGACGTCTTCATTCGCGCGGACTTCGTCCGGACGCCCGTCGCCGATCTTCTTGCCGTAGTCCAGCACCACCACGCGGTCCGAGATATCCATGACCACGCCCATGTCGTGCTCGATCAGCACGATGGTCGTGCCGAATTCGTCGTTCACATCCAGGATGAAGCGGCTCATGTCCTGCTTTTCCTCGATGTTCATGCCGGCCATCGGCTCGTCCAGCAGCAAGAGGCGCGGCTCCATCGCCAACGCGCGGCCCAGGTCCACGCGCTTTTGCAGGCCGTAGGGCAGGCGGCCGACGGGCGTCTTGCGATAGGCCTGGATCTCCAGGAAGTCGACGATGTTCTCGACGAATTCGCGGTGCTGCGTCTCTTCGCGCTCGGCCGGCCCCAACCGGAAGGCTTGCGACAGCAGCCCGCACTTCATGCGCAGGTTGCGGCCGGTCATGATGTTGTCCAGCACGCTCATGCCTTTGAACAAGGCCAGGTTCTGGAATGTGCGCGCGATGCCCATTTCGGCGGCGCGGCGCGGATTCATCTTCGAGAAGCGTTCGCCCCGGAACGCGATGCCGCCTTGCTGCGGCGTGTAGACGCCGTTGATGACGTTCAGCATCGAACTTTTGCCCGCGCCGTTGGGGCCGATGATGGCGCGGATCTCGTGCTCGCGCACATTGAAGGAAATGTCCGTCAGCGCTTTGACGCCGCCAAAGGACAAGGAGATGTTCTGCATGTCCAGCATGACGTCGCCGATACGCTGGTCGCGGTCGTTGTTGCTCATGATCTCTACGCGGCCTTGGCAGTGATGGCGGGGAACGTCTTGACGGGGCGGATCTTCAGGTCGGCCGAGATCTTGCCGGAGCGTCCGTCTTCGAACTTCACTTCGGTCTCGATGAACTGCGATTGCTTGCCGCCGAACAGGGCGTCGATCAGCACGCCGTACTTTTGCGCGATGAAGGCGCGGCGCACCTTGCGCGTGCGGGTCAGTTCGTCGTCGTCCGGGTCCAGTTCCTTGTGCAGGATCAGGAAGCGGCTGACCTGCGAGGCCGAGAGCTTCGGGTCGGTGGCCAGGTCGGCATTGACCTGTTCCACGCATTCCGCGATCAGCTGATAGACCTCGTCCTTGGCGGCCAGGTCGGTATAGCCGGCGTAGGGCAGCCCGCGGCGCTCGGCCCAGTTGCCCACGGCTTCCAGATCGATGTTGATGAAAGCGCAGACATCTTCGCGATCCGCGCCGAAGGCCACGGCTTCCTTGATGTGCTGGAAGAACTTGAGCTTGTTCTCGATGTACTTGGGCGCGAACAGGCTGCCGTTGGCCAGCTTGCCCACGTCTTTCGCGCGGTCGATGATCTTCAACTGGCCATCGGTGTCCAGGTAGCCGGCGTCGCCGGTATGGAACCACCCGTCGGCGCTGCGCGCTTCGGCCGTCGCGTCCGGATTGCGGTAGTACTCCTTGAAGAGGCCCGGACTCTTGACGAGGATCTCGCCGTTGTCCGCCACCCGGATCTCCACGCCGGCCACCGGCGGGCCGACGGTATCGTCGCGCACGTGGCCGTCGGGCTGCACGCAGACGAACACGGACGTTTCGGTCGAGCCGTACAGCTGCTTCAAGTTGATGCCGATGGAGCGGTAGAAGACGAACAGGTCGGGGCCGATGGCCTCGCCCGCGGTGTAGGCCACGCGCACGCGGCTCATGCCCAGCGCGTTGCGCAAGGGGCCGTAGATCAGCACGTTGCCCAGCGCATAGCGCAGGCGGTCCCAGGCGTTGACGGATTCGCCGTCCAGGATCTTGGTGCCCACGCGGCGCGCCAGGTTCATGCAGGCGCCGAACAGCTTGCGCTTGATGAAGCCCGCGTCTTCCATGCGGATCATCACATGCGTCAGCAGGCCTTCCAGCACGCGCGGCGGCGCGAAGTAGTAAGTGGGGCCGATGTCGCGCATGTCGATCGACACCGTGTCGGGCGATTCGGGATGGTTCACGGTAAATCCCGTGACCAGCAGCTGCGTGTACGAGAACATGTTCTGGCCGATCCACGCGGGCGGCAGATAGGCCAGCACGTCTTCCTGGTCGGTCAGCTTCTCCATGTCGGACACGGCGCGTGCGCGGTCGATCAACGCATGGTGGGTCAGCACCACGCCTTTGGGCTTGCCCGTGGTGCCCGAGGTATAGAACATGGCGGCCGGATCGTGCGGCTGCACGGCGGCGATGGCGCGG
Organism: Achromobacter sp. 18P8.1.1; assembly: GCF_057799415.1. Lineage (NCBI taxonomy): Bacteria > Pseudomonadati > Pseudomonadota > Betaproteobacteria > Burkholderiales > Alcaligenaceae > Achromobacter > Achromobacter sp. 18P8.1.1. The sequence continues at coordinate 5,823 of NZ_JBYOKH010000057.1, forward strand.
TCCAGGTAGTCGGCGTGCTGGGCGGCGTATTCCTGGCCCAGCGTCTCCAGCTTCTCATAAGACAGCAGCATGGGGTCCGCGTAATGGCGCAGGCCGCGCGGATCGTCAAACACCACGTGCTTCAACGCCGGGCACTGCTCGCGCACTTCCAGCATCTTATCGACCTGCTCCTGGTCTTCCACGACGGCCACGCTGATCTCGGCGTCTTGCAGCACGTAGACCATTTCTTGCGCGACGGCATCCTGGTAGAGCGGAACGGGGATTGCGCCCAACGACTGCGCGGCCATCATCGCCATATACAGGCGCGGACGGTTTTCACCGATGACAGCGACGTGCATGCCGGGACGGATGCCCAACGAGGCAAGGCCGTTCGCCACGTGCCGGACATGTTCGGCCACGTCGGACCACGTAAGGGTTTGCCAGATCCCCAGATCTTTCTCACGTATCGCGGGCCGCGACCCACGAACTTTGGCATGCGCGAACAGCAGCGCTGGAAAGGTGTCCAGCGCCGCCGGCACCTGTGCAGATGCGGGCGATGAATGTGCCACGTTGTCTCCTCCGGTTTGGGCACATCGCGCCAGGGGTCCGCGGGAGCGGCAGTGGCGATGAAGGGCTTGACCAGTTGGTTTTAGATTTACGGCAGGAGTTAAGGTATAAGGTTGGGTTGCTACCAACTGTCACCATCGCGACATTCAAGGAACTTTTAGGGTATTCCCGATGCAGCTAGCCGACTCCCTGCAACTCGCCGCGGCCTGGTTCCGTTTGCTCAACGCCGAACAGCAAACGCGCGTCGAGCGGGACCTGACCGTGCAGCAAGCTGTTGCCGGATCGATCATAGAGCGCAAAGGTGAACTCGCCCAGGCATGGATTGGCGTATTGGCCGGATTGGTCAAGGTGTCGGTCGGCAATGCGGAAGGCAAGGTCGCGTCGCTGACCGGCGTGCCCGCCGGCGGCTGGATCGGCGAAGGCTCGTTGCTCAAGCGCGAGGTCCGCAAGTACGACATCGTCGCGCTGCGCGATTCGGTGGTGGCGCGCTTGCCGGCCCCCACTTTCGATTGGTTGCTGGACACCAGCATCCCGTTCAACCGTTATCTGCTCCATCAACTGAACGAGCGCGTGGCGCAGTTCATCGGCAAGGCGGAGTACGACCGCCTGCTGGATCCGGATGCGCGCGTGGCCCGCTGCCTGGCCGAGCTCTTCAACCCTTTGCTGTATCCCGGCATGGGGATGCGCCTGACCATTACGCAAGAAGAAGTCGGCTATCTGGCCCGGGTGTCGCGCCAGCGCGCGAACCAGGCGCTGCGCAAGCTGGAAGAGGCGGGCCTCTTGAACGTGGAGTACGGCGCCGTGCGCGTGCTGGATCTTGACGGCCTGAAACTGTACGGCTCCGACCGCAGCGCGGTCGAGGGCGAACAGGCGCTCTGAGCGCGCGCAGATTTCTTTTTGAAAAAAGCGCTTGACGTTAAATAGCGCGCTATTTAATATTGCGCAATGAAATCCAGACCCAAACCCAAAGGCGCTTTCAACCCGCTGCTGCTGGACAGCCAGCTGTGTTTCGCCCTGTACTCGACCTCGCTGGCGATGAACAAGGTGTACCGCAAGCTGCTGCGCGGTCTGGACCTGACCTATCCACAGTACCTGGTGATGCTGGTGCTGTGGGAGGGCGACGAGATAACGGTGACGGATATCGGCGACCGCCTGTTCCTGGATTCCGCGACGCTCACGCCGTTGCTCAAGCGCCTGGAGGCCGCAGGCCTGGTCAGCCGCAAGCGCGCCGTGGACGACGAGCGCCAGGTGATCGTGTCGCTGACCAAGCAAGGCCGCGACCTGCGCGAGCAGGCCCAAACCGTGCCCCACGCCATCGCCGGTGCAGCACAATGCACCCTGGACGAGGCGCAGGGCATGATGAAGACGCTGCACGCACTGCGGGAAAAGCTGGCCGACAGTATTTGAAGTGAGGGGTGACGCGCGCCGCCATCCGCTTAAATAAATAGTGCACGATATAGTTGTGTGCTATTAATATAGTCAGCAGGTTTGCATGTCATCGGTAAACGCCAGAGCGGGAGGGCCCGCCCGGCGAGGCAGTTCAACTTTCATCCTACAAAGGAAACGCACCATGTCTATCGAAAAAGTCCTCTACCGCGCCAATGCCACCGCAACCGGCGGCCGCGAAGGCCGTGGCGTCAGCGATGACGGCAACCTCGACGTCAAGCTGACCACGCCGCGCGAACTGGGCGGTGCGGGCGCAGCCGGCACCAATCCGGAACAATTGTTTGCCGTGGGCTATTCCGCCTGCTTCCTGGGCGCCATGAAGTTCGTCGGCGGCCGCGACAAGATCGCCATTCCGTCGGACGTGTCGGTGAACGGCATCGTCGGCATCGGCCCGATCCCGACGGGCTTCGGCATCGAAGTCGAATTGAAGATCTCGCTGCCCGGGATGGAGCGCGAGTTGGCGGAGAAGCTGGTGGCCGCGGCGCATATCGTTTGCCCTTACTCGAATGCGACGCGTGGCAATATTGACGTGACGTTGACGATTGTCTGATCGTTGGGTTTTTTTGGGGCGCGTGGGCGAGCTTCGTAGGACGCCCGCCGACTGCGGCCGCCCGGGCGGCGCGCAATCGGCATACGCGCTTCTGGGCATCGTGGCGATGCTCGCTTGCGCGCCACCCGCCTCTCGCAGTCGCCGTAGGATGGGTGGAGCGCGGCAATTCCGTCACAGGAACGATGCTAGATATCGCGCGCAACCCATCGTGCCGTCGTTGATTGATGTGAATGATATGCGCCGATGAAAGCGATGTCCGTCCTGCGTCGATGATGGGTTACGTGCGGCATGCTGCGGTCTTCGTAGCTAGACTCGAACGCACTCCACCCATCCTACGAAAAACAGCAAGACGCACGCACCAGTAGGATGGGTGGAGCGCGGCAAATCCGTTACAGGAACGATGCTAGACATCGCGCGCAACCCATCGTGCCGTCATCCTTCGATTGCGCATGATGCGTGGCGAGCGCCGATGAAAGCGATGTCAGGCATGCGTCGATGATGGGTTACGTGCGGCACGCTGCGGTCTTCGTAGCTGGACTCGAACGCACTCCACCCATCCTACGAAAAACAGCAAGACGCACGCACCACACGCGAAGCGGCATCACCCCGACGCAAGACTTCGCGTAAGCCCCACGAGGCCGCCCGCGCGGCCGGCATGGGGCGGGCCCCGCAAGACCCTCCACCACACCCCACCATTGATGCGAAGCCATAGAAAACCATTCGCCCCAGTTGCGGTGAAACGTCAGCTTCCAGAGCCTGTCGTGTCGGTGGCCTGCGGGATGCGGGGAGTCGATAAGCCCGAGGGAATCTGAAGGCGGTTGCCGTAGGCAACAACGAAGATGACGAAGGGGAAGTCCGGAGCGAAGGCTCCGGACCGCAATCGTTGACCCGCGTCCCGCAGGCCACCGGCGCGTCAGGCGTCTTAAGAACCTCGCCCCAGCAAATCAAACCCCTTTAATGCCCACCCCCCAAATAAGCCGCCACCACCGCCGGATCATCCCGTAACTTCTCCGCGCTCCCATGCACGGAGATCCGCCCGTTCTCCAGCACATACCCATAATCCGCCACATTCAACGCCGCGGCCGCGAACTGTTCCACCAGCAGCATCGTCACGCCCTCGTCCTTTAACCGCGCAATGATCCGGAACACTTCCTCAACCAGGATCGGCGCCAGCCCCATCGACGGTTCGTCCAGCAGCACCAGTTCAGGATTCAGCATCACCGCGCGCGCCATTGCCAGCATCTGCTGCTCACCCCCCGACAGCGTGCCGGCCAATTGCTCGCGGCGTTCCTTCAGCCGCGGGAACAGGTCCATGGCGCGCCCCAGGTCGGCCTGCACGTCGCCCTTGGGGCGGCTGCCCGTCAGGCGCGGGAAGGCCCCCAACAGCAGGTTGTCGGTCACCGACAGCGTCGGGAACACCCGACGACCCTCCGGCGAATGGGCCAGGCCCAATCGCGCGATGCGGTGGGATTCCAGGCCGTCAATGCGCTTGCCGCTTAGCGTGACCTCGCCCGCGGTCGGGCGGATCATGCCGGATAGCGCACGCATCGTCGTGGTCTTGCCGGCGCCGTTCGAGCCGATCAGCGTCACGACCTTCGCCTTCGGCACCTCCATGCTGATGCCGTGCAGCACCTTCACCTTGCCGTAACCCGCTTCCAGATTCTTGATCGATAGCATCTTGTTGTCCTCTTGGCGTCAGGCGGGCGCGCCGCCCAGATACGCCTCGATAACCTTGGCGTTGCTTTGCACTTCGTTCGGCAGGCCTTCGGCAATCTTCTGGCCGAAGTCCAGTACCGACACCGTGTCGCACACTCCCATCACTACATCCATATGGTGTTCGATGAGGATCAGCGTGATGCCGTGGTCGCGCACCTTGCGGATGATGGCCAGCAGCTCGACGATGTCGGGCGCCGTCAGGCCGGCCGCGGGCTCGTCCAGCAGCAGCAACTGCGGGTCCAGCGCCAGCGCGCGGGCGATTTCCAGCAGGCGCTGCTTGCCATACGGCAGGTTGCGGGCTTCCTCGCTGGCCAGCGACTCCAGACCCACGAATTCCAGCAGCGCCATCGCGCGGGCCCGGGCGCCTTGCTCTTCGCCCTTCCACTTCGGCGTGCGCAGGGCGATGCCGGCCAGCCCGGTGGTGAAGGTGTGGTGCAGGCCCACCAGCACGTTCTCCAGCGCGGTCATTTCGCCGAACAGCTGCACGTTCTGGAAGGTGCGCGCGATGCCGGCGGCGGCGATGTCCGCGGGCGCCAGGCCAACCAGCGACTTGCCCGAGAATTCCACCGCGCCGGCGGTCGGCACATAGATGCCGGTCAGCACGTTCATCATGGTGCTCTTGCCGGACCCGTTAGGGCCGATCAGGCCGTGGATGGTGCCGCGCTTGATGGTCAGGTCCACCTCGTTCAACGCCTTCAGGCCGCCGAACTGCATCAGCACGCTCTTGGCCGTCAGCAGCGTTTCGCCCTTGCCGGCCACGGCCGCTGCTTCGGGGACCGCGTCTTGTTCCTTCACCAGGTCCGACTTGACCGTCAGCGCCGCGCGGCGGGTCGAGAAGAACAGGTTGCGGACGAAGCCGACAATGCCGTCGGGCAGGTAATACACGACGAACAGGATCATGGCGCCGAAGATGGTCAGGCGCCAGTCGGTCACGGCGTCCAGCCAATACGAGAAGACCGCCAGCACGATGGTGCCGACGACGGGCACCACCACGCGCCGCGGTTCGGCGCGGCCCTTGGACACCGCGACGATGCTGCCCACCGTTACCAGGATGGCCACGGCCAGTGCGATCAGCCGGAAGGTGCCGATGTCGTCCAGCATCTTGGGCAGCAGCACGATGATGGACGCGCCCAGCAGGGCGCCCGTGCGGCTCTTGCGGCCGCCCATGATGATGGCCAGCAGGAACAGGATGGTCAGTTCGAAGTTGTACGTGTTGGGCGAGATGTACTGTTCAGAGTAGGAGTACAGCGCGCCCGCCAGGCCGGCGAAACCGGCGCTGATCACGAAGGCGAATACCTTGTGCCGGTAGACCGACACGCCCATGCAGTCCGATGCGATCGGGCTGTCGCGCAGGGCCTCGAAGGAACGGCCCAGGTGCGACTTCATGATGCGGTGCACGACGATCAGCGAGATCACCAGCAGCGCGCCTACCAGCCAGAAGTACTCGCTCTTGGTCAGGATGTGCCCGCCGATGGACGGCTTGGGAATCTTGATGCCCAAGGGGCCTTCGGTCATGAAGGTCATCTCGTTGATCAGGATCTGGATGATGGTGCCGAACGCCAGCGTCACCATGGCCAGGTACGGCCCCGTGACCCGCAGCGCCGGCAGCGCCAGCACTGCGCCGAACGCCGCCGCGATCAGGATCGCGGCGGGCAGTATCACCCAGATGGGCATCTGCAGATGGAAGAACAATACGCCGGCGACATACGAGCCGATGCCGAACAGCCCGGCATGGCCCAGCGACACCTGGCCGGTGTAACCCACCACGATATCGAGCCCGAACAGCAGGATCGAATAGATCATGATGGTTTCGATCAGGTGCAGGTAATACGTGTTGGTCACGCCCAGCGGCACGGCGGCCAGGCAGGCCACGGCCACGACGGATAGCAATAGGTGCAAGGGTTTCATCGCTTACACCTTCTTGATCGCGGTCTTGCCGAACAGGCCGGCGGGCTTGAAGGTCAGAACAAGCAGCAGCAACACCAATCCCGGCACGTCTTTGTACCCCGTCGAAAGATAGAAACCGGTGGTCGTCTCGGCGATCCCCAGGATCAGCCCGCCCACCACGACGCCCATCCCGCTGGACAGGCCGCCGATGATCGCCACGGCGAACGCCTTCAGGCCCAGCACCGCGCCCATGGTGGCGCCGGTCAGCGTCAGCGGCGCCACCAGCACGCCAGCGAACGCCGCGGTCAGCGACGACAACGCATACGAGAAGGTGATCACCATGCCGGTGTTGATGCCCATCAGGCCGGCTGCGTCGCGGTCATTGGAGGTGGCCACGAAGGCCTTGCCGTAGATGGACTTGCGATTGAAGATTTCCACCAGGATCATCATGCCCAGCGCCCCGAATACGACCAGCAGCTCCATGGGCAGCACGTTGGCGCCGAACACCTGGATCGGCGCCTCGGGCAGCGGGGAGGGGAAGCGCAGGTCGTCGCGGCCCCAAATGTTTTCGGCCACGTTCTTGAAGATGATCCCCAAGGCGATGGTGGCCATGATCCAGCCGAACTCCGACCGCGTCTTGATGGCCGGCCGCACGCCGACCCGTTCGACGAGCGCGCCTTGCGCGAAGCCGAATATGCAGACGATGGGGATCATGACCCAGTAGTTCACGCCCAGGCCGACCAGCGTCAGCCCGACCAGCGCGCCCAGCATCAGGGCTTCGCCCTGGCCGAAGTTCAGGGTGCCCGACGTGGCGAAAGTAAGCTGGTATCCGAACGCGATGACGGCATAGATCATGCCTAGCGCGATACCGCTATAGATAAGCTGTAGAAGAATCATGGTGTGTGTCTTGAGGCGCTGTGTTCCGTCCCAACCCCCTTGGGCAGAACGCTGTTTTCAGGCGGCTGCATGCCCCGCACCCGATGCCCGGGGCGCGGGCGGCGGCGGCCGGGAAGCCGCCGCCTTCCTGCTTTTTTCCAGGCTTAGTTGGCCTTGACGACGCGGCCGCCCTTGACCTCGCCGATGACCACTTCCTTCGCGGTGATCGCGTCGTGGTTGTCGTGCGTGAACGGCTTGTTGTAGGTCATCACCACGCCTTCGACCGGCGTTTGCAGGTTTTCAAGCGCTTCGCGGACCTTCGGGCCGTCGGTGGAGTTGGCCTGCTTGATGGCGGCTGCCAGCAGGAAGATCGAGTCGTAGCCCTGGGCCGCCGACACCGGCGAATCGATGCGGTTGTTCTTGGGCTTGAACTTGGCCAGGTAGGCGTCGATGAACGCCTTGCGCTTGGGGGTGTCAGGGTCCTGGATGAAGGTCTGCGGCATGCGCGCGCCTTCGCCGTTGGTGCCCGAGTTGTCGATGTAGTTGGCCATCGAGAGCGTCCAGCTGCCGATAATCGGCACCTTCCAGCCCAGCTTGGTCATGCCGTTGGCGATCTGCGCCAGTTCGGGGCCGATGCCGTAGGTCAGCACGGCTTCGGCGCCGGCGGCCTTGGCCTTCAAAAGCTGGGCCGTCATGTCGACGTCCTTGATGTTGAACTTTTCGACGGCCACGGCCTTGATGCCCTTGGCGTCCAAGGCCTTTTCCAGGTCTTCGCGGCCCAACTGGCCGTAGTTGGTGGAGTCGGCCAGGATCGCGACCTTCTTGTAGCCGCGGCGGGTGACCGCTTCTTCCACGATCATCGGGGCCTGGATGCTGTCATGCGCCGCGTTGCGGAACACGTAGTTATCGGGGAATTCCGGCGCCTTGAACTGGTGCGTGATCACGCTGCCCGTGGCCACGTTGTTGAACACGGGGATCTTGGCGTCCTGGTAGAAGCGCTGCGAGGCCAGTGCCACGCCCGTATTGATGTAGCCAACCGTGGCCGCGACCTGTTCCTTGTTGATCAGTTCCTGGGCGATCTGCACGCCGCGTTCGTTCTTGGCTTCGTCGTCGCGCTCGACGGCCACTAATTGGCGGCCCAGCACGCCGCCGCTCTTGTTGATTTCCTCAATGGCCAGCCGCACGCCGTCGCGCATGCTCACGCCCATGGATGAGGAGCCGCCGGTGTAGGGGCCGGCCACGCCGATCTTGATGGGGTCGGCGGCGTAGGACGCGGCCGATGCGGCAAATGCAAGGGTTCCTGCTAGCAGCTTCAAACGAAAATCCATGGATGTCTCCGTTGTAATTAGATGAACTGCGTGGAAAACCGGTTGCCGGCGCCAGACGGCGGGAAATCTGATGTTGCGGCGCTCTCCTGTGTTGCGTGTTGTGACTGTCTGCTTAATCGCTTACGCGAATCTGACCCGGCGGGGGTTTTCCGCGTAAATACCTAGTACGGGCGCAAGGGGCGCGGGCCATGCGTTGCAATGCAGCATGGGCAGGCGGGGCAAGCCGAGTCTTGCGGGGCGCCAAGGCGGGCGACGGGCGGACAGCCGCGTTGGCCGCATGCTAGCCAGCGTGGGCAGCAGGCGCGCGGAATTTCATTCCGCCCTTAACTGGAAATTTATTCCTGGCTGGCCGGCAGGCCGCATGGCCATTGGGATGCCTGTTTGCAGACGTCTTCCAGCCATAGGGAAAACGCTTGGACGGCGCGGCCTGGCGGGCGCGAGATTTCGGTGCACAGGTGGTACTGGGATTCGCCGGGGATGTCGATGTCCAGCACGCGCACCAGCTTGCCTTCATCCAGCCATTCCGCGGCCAGGGTGCGGCGGGTCAGTGCCAGCCCCTGGCCGGCGCGGGCGGCGGCCAGCATCATCCCCAGATCCACGAGCCAAACTCCGCGCGAGGGTTCAGGCCAGTCCAGGCCGGCCGCGTCCAGCCAGGGGCGCCAGGGCTCCATCGGGCAGCGCAGCAGGTCGGCGTGGGCAAGGTCCGCGGGGCGATTGAACGGGCCGTGCTTGGCCAGATACGACGGCGAGCACACGGCGAACACGGGGTCGGCCGTGAGTTGGCGCGCGTGCAGGCCGGGATACTTGCCGCTACCGAACCGTACCCAGACGTCGGCGTTGGGCGGCATGATGTCCAGATAGGGGATAGACAACATGATCTCCAGCTCGACGTCCGGATGCGCGGCGGTGAAGCCGGGCAGGTAAGGGATTAGCACCTGGCGGGCAAAGGTGGGTGTCGAGACGACGCGTAGCGGTTCCGGCTTGGGTTCGCCGCGCTTGTGCAGCGAGGCGTCCGACAGCAGGTCCAGCGCGGTGCGCACCTGGTTCAGGTAGTCGCGCCCGGCGGCGCTGAGCGTGGCGCCCCGGCTGCTGCGGATGAAGAGCGAGACGTCCAGCAGGGCTTCCAGCGCGGCGATGCGCTTGCCGATGGCGCTGGCGGTGACGAAGAGTTCTTCGCTCGCGCGTTCGAAAGAGCCCAGGCGGGCGGCCGCTTCGAATGCCTGGATGGCAGCCAGCGGCGGCAGCCGCACATCTTTGGAAGGAGAGGGTCCGCGCATGATCGTCTGGCGGGCCGGCCGTGCGCCCGACGAAAAAGTGGCAACGGAGAGATTATAAAAGTGATGGCGGCGCACCGTCCGAGCGCGCCGCCCTGATGCGGAAAGCGGGGCTTAGACGCCCTTGATGGCCAGGCTGACCGCCAGCCCGGCCATGACCACGGCGATGACGCCGTCCAGGATGCGCCAGGCCGAGGCGTTGGCGAAGAAGCGGGCGAACAGGCGCGAGCCGATGCCCAGCACGGCCAACCACAGCAGGCTGGCGGTGAAGGCGCCGGCGGCGAACGCCATGCGGGCGTCCTCGAAGCCGTGCGCCAATGAGCCCACCACCACCATGTCGAGCCAGAAATGGGGGTTCAGCAGCGAAAAGCCCAGCGCGCCCAGCATGGCGGCGCGACGCGACGGTACTACGTCGCGTGCGGCGGCCAGGCCGCCCGTGGCCGTCCAGGCGCGGCGGGCCGATTGCACGGCGTACCACGTCAGGAAGGCCACGCCGAACCACAGCACGGCGGTCGTCAGCCAGGGGAACCAGGCCGTCAGCGCCTGCAGCCCGGAAACGCTGGCGAAGATGAACACGGCGTCGATCAGCGCGCAGATGGCCACGACGCTGAGCAGATGCGCCCGCATCAGGCCTTGGCGCAGGATGAAGGCGCTTTGCGCGCCCACGACGGCGAACAGGCCCAGCCCGGTGGCGGTTCCGCTGGCCCAGGCGGTCAGGAAGAGGGGGGATGACAAGGTGGCGAACATGATGCAAATACCTGTAACTGCAACGCCTGTGGCGGCGCTTTGATGATGGTTCCAGAGGCATTGCGCACTCTGGTGATAGCGTATTTTCCCTTGCGCGCCAGATGAAATACAGCTAATGTTCCTTCACTATATTAAGTAAAACTAATCCATGAAACTCGATCACGGCAACTTGCGGGCGCTGGCCGCCGTTGTGCGCGAAGGCAGCTTCGAGCGCGCCGCGCTGTCCCTGAGCGTGACGCCGTCGGCGGTGTCGCAACGAATCAAGGCGCTGGAGGACCGCATGGGCCGCTTGCTGGTCCAGCGCACCGTGCCGGCGGCCGCTACGGCGGACGGCCAGGTGCTGGTGCAACTGGCGGAACAGACGGCGCTGCTGGAACACGATGCGCTGAACCGGTTGGGCGTGTCGGACGACGAGGTTCCCCACGCCAGCATCCCCATCGCGGTCAATCACGACAGCCTGGAGACCTGGTTCGTCGACGCGGCCCTCCAGTTTTCGGCTCGGACGCGGGCCACGCTGGACATGCTGTCCGAAGACCAGGACCACACGGCGGCACTGTTGCGCAACGGTTCGGTGCTGGGCGCCGTGACCACGCTGGCCGATCCCGTGCAGGGTTGCCGCATCCACGCGCTGGGCAGCATGCGTTACGTGGCCACCTGCACGCCGGATTTCCATAAGCGCTATTTCGCCCATGGGGTCAACGCGCAGACGTTGGCGGAAGCGCCGGTGCTGGTGTTCAACCGCAAGGACGCCCTGCAGGCGCGGTTCGCGCACAAGATCTCGGACCCGGCGCCGTGGCAGCCGCCTGTCTGGTGGGTGCCTTCCACGCGCGCGTTCGTGCAGGCCACGCTGGGCGGGCTGGGCTGGACGATGAATCCGCTGCCGCTGGTTCAAGAACACCTTGATGCCGGTCAGCTGATGCTGCTTCGGGGCCGCGCCTGGGAGGATGTGCCGCTGTATTGGCAGCATTGGCGGGTAAACTCCGAGGCGATGGAAGCCTTGACCGATTCGGTTCTGTCGGCCGCCCGCAGCTTGGTCCGGCGGCGTTAACCCACTAGGAGGACACCCCATGAACATCCGCAAGTTCGCACTCATTGCCGCCCTGGGCCTGTGTACGGCCGGTTCGGCGTGGGCGAAGGACTACAAGGTCGGCCAGATCGAAATCGACGACCTCTGGGTCCGCGCGTCGGCGCCGGGCCAGTCCAATGGTGCGGGGTATATGGATATCGACAACGATGCCAAGACGGAAGACCGCCTGCTGTCGGTGTCGTCAGAGGCCGCCGAGCGGGTCGAGCTGCACACCGTGCAGACGGAAAACGGCGTGTCGAAGATGCGCCAGGTCGAGGGCGGCATTGCGCTGCCCGCCGATACCGAGGTCAAGCTCAGCCCGGGCGGCTATCACGTCATGTTCATCAAGCTGAAGGCGCCGTTCGCTGACGGCGCAACCGTGCCGGCCACCTTGAAGTTCGAAAAGGCGGGCGAAGTCGCGGTGCAGTTCAAGGTCAAGCCGGCCTCGCACAACCCCGGCATGAGCCACGGCGGCATGGACCACGGCGCGATGAAACACTAAGCGCCCGCGCTGCCCGCGCCTGCTGGCGCGGGTGTGTTTCACCCGAAGTACCAGGAAAGCCAGCCTGATCGGCTCAGTCGGGCGAGCCCGTCCGGATCAGGCAGGTCCACCCTCCATCGGGGCCGCGCGGAGCCGGCTTCGCCGGTCCGCAGCGGCGCCCCCCCTGGGGGGGAAGCGCGCAGCGCTGCGGGGGGGGGAGGTTAATACAGCCCTTGCTGACGCATCGCGTCGGCCACCTTCACGAAACCAGCGATGTTGGCACCGTCCAGGTAGTTGACGTATTCACGCTCGCTATGGCCGTGGCGCACGCAGTTCTCGTGGATGTCGCGCATGATGGCGTGCAGGCGGGCGTCGACCTCTTCGCGCGTCCAGGCCAGGCGGGCGGAGTTCTGGGCCATTTCCAGGCCCGACACGGCCACGCCGCCGGCGTTGGTGGCCTTGCCCGGGGCGTACAGCACGCGGGCGGCGATGAAGGCCTTGGCGGCTTCCAGCGTGGCCGGCATGTTGGCGCCTTCCGCCACGCACAGCACGCCGTTCTTGATCAGCGTTTGCGCATCGGCCAGTTCCAGCTCGTTTTGCGTCGCGCACGGCAGGGCCACGTCGACAGGCACGTGCCACGGGCGCTTGCCGGCTTCGTACGTCAAACCGAATTGCTTGGCATACGTGTCCAGGCGGCCGCGCAGGTCGTTCTTGATGTGCATCAGGGCGACCAGCTTCTCGTGCGTGAAGCCGGCTTCGTCCACCACGGTGCCGTTGGAGTCCGACACGGTGACGACCTTGGCGCCCAGCGACATGGCCTTCTCGATGGCGTATTGCGCCACGTTGCCCGACCCCGAGACCGAAACGCGCAGGCCGTCGAACGACTTGCCGACGCGCTTGAGCATCTCTTCAGCGAAATACACGGTGCCGTAGCCGGTGGCTTCGGGGCGGATCAGGCTGCCGCCGAAGGTCAAGCCCTTGCCCGTGAAGACGCTGGCGGTGGAATTCGACAGCTTTTTCATCATGCCGGCCATGAAGCCGACTTCGCGCGCACCTACGCCGATGTCGCCGGCCGGCACGTCGGTGTCCGGACCCAGGTGGCGATACAGCTCGATCATCAGCGCCTGGCAGAAGCGCATGACTTCAGCATCGGACTTGCCCTTGGGGTCGAAGTCCGAACCGCCCTTGCCGCCGCCCATGGGCAGCGTGGTCAGCGAGTTCTTCAGCGTCTGTTCGAATGCCAGGAACTTCAGGATGGACAGGTTCACCGAGGGGTGGAAACGCATGCCGCCCTTGTACGGGCCGATGGCCGAGCTGTGCTGGATGCGGAAAGCGCGGTTGACCTGGGCACGGCCCTGGTCATCGGTCCAGCACACGCGGAACTGGATCACACGTTCCGGTTCCACCAGACGCTCAAGCAGCGCGTGCTCGGCATAGTGAGGGTGCTTTTCGATGAAAGGCCACAGGCTCAGCATCACCTCCTGGACGGCTTGCATGAACTCAGGCTGCTGCGGGTCGCGCGCGGCGACGCCACGCAGGAAGTCGTCCAGACTCTGCACTTTCAACATGATCTCCTCGGGGGTGCTTCGAACAGGTGCGGGTGTGCGCCGTTTTGGGGCGCGAATTATTTGTTCTGGTGCATTTATCGCACCAGCATGGTGCGGAATTGTAGGGGCAAATTGTTGCCCTGCGCAAAGCCAGAAACGTCGCCATCACCTTGATATCTAAGCTCTTTTTAGGGTTATATATTGGGGACGTATAAAATCCTGGGAAACAGGGTTTGCAAGGGTAAAGGCGTGGTCCGAGGGAATTAGCCTTGTATTTACAGGGAAATTTAATATGTCCCCGTTTTATTGGGCGATACGTCAAGCCTGCGAAATGGCGCATCCCTCAGGAAATAAGGGGCTCGCGGCGGTATCCGTGTGTTCTGAGCCCCGTTCTTTCTCTTCTATATGTCCCCATTAATTATTTGAGAAAGATCACCTGAATTGGCGCGAAATCAAACCTGGACGACCGCCAGCGCGGCGCCCAATGCCATCAAGATGGCGCCAACCACCCGGTCAGCGGTGCGTTGGTGGTCCAGCAGCAGCCGGCGCAGGATGACCGACGACACCGACCACGCCACCACGCTGAACCACACCCAATGTGCGAAGGACATGAACAGCCCGTAGCCGAACTGCTGGGGCAACGGCGTGCCCGGCGCCACCACCTGCGTGTAGGTGCTGATGACGAACAGGGTGGTCTTGGGATTCAGCGCATTGGTCAGGAAGCCGCTGTACAGCGCCTGCCAGGCCGAAATGGGGGGGCGCGCCGACAGGTCCCGGCTGACCGGCGTGCGGTTGAAGAAGGTCTTCCAACCCATATAGACCAGATAGCAGGCGCCCGCCAGTTTGATGCCTTGCAACACGGGCTGCGCGTAATGGGCCAGCAAGCTCACGCCGAACATCGTATAGAACACGTGGACCTGCACGCCCAGGGCGATGCCGAGCGCACAGACAAGGCCCGTGCGCCGGCCGAACAGGTAGCTGTGTCGGGTCACCATTGCAAAGTCCGGCCCCGGACTGATGACGGCAAGGACGGTGATAAGGGCAACGGCGATCAGTTCGGTCATGGCAGCGGCGGCGGGAAAGGCGCGCAATAGAGGCTTTGGAATGGGCGCCCATTGTGTGGCGCTGGCGCAGCGATGAAAAACGATTTTTAATGCCTGATATCCGTTAGAAAAAATCACCTATTGCGATGAAAATTCCCCCGCTGGGATCCCTGCGTGTCTTCGATGCGGCGGCCCGTCATGAAGCCTTCGGTCGGGCGGCAGAAGAGTTGCACGTCACACACGGCGCGGTCAGCCGGCAGATCAAGCAACTGGAGCAGGCACTGGGGCTGGTCTTGTTCGAACGCCGGAATCGGGCTGTTTTTCTGACCGATGCCGGGCGCCAGTTGCTGGTTCTGACGCGCAGCCTGTTCGAGCAGTTGGCGGCTGGCTTGGCGCAACTGCGTCAACCTGCTGCCGACGCGCCGCTGGTGCTGTCATGCGAACCGACGATCGCCATGATGTGGCTGATTCCGCGCCTGCCCGATTTCCAGCGGGCGCATCCCGGCATCCAGGTGCATCTGTATGCGGCGGGCGGCCCCGTGGACTTCGCGGCGCAGGGCGTGGACGTGGCGCTGCGGCGCAACGATTTCGAATGGGACGCGGCCTTGCATGCCGAGCGCGTATGCGATGAATGGACGGGCCCGGTCTGCCGGCCGGGCGTGGCGGGCAGTCCCGGCGAGAAAGCCTGGAACGGTGCGGCGGCCTTAGGGAGCGCAACCCGGCCGGGCGCTTGGCGGCAATGGGCCCAGGCTTCGGGCCACAAGGCCCCGCGCAAGGCCGGACCCGTCTATGAACATTTCTATCTCAGCCTGCAGGCAGCCGCGGCTGGCTTGGGGCTGGCCATCGGCTCGGCGCTGATGGTACGGGACGCGTTGCGCGACCACCGGTTGGAGGCGCCTTGCGGATTCCACCGCGACGGTTCGGCGTACTTCCTGCTGTCGCCCCGCCCGTACGGGGACGATCCCCGGGCGGTGGCGTTTCTGGCATGGCTGCGCCAGGAGGCTGCGGCGTCGTTGCCGGATGCGGAGGGCAGCGACGCCGGGCCGGTTCAGAGCGTGGCGTCGTAGTCGATCGTCAGCGGCGCGTGGTCCGAGAAGCGCTCGTCCTTGTAGATGGCCACGTTACGGGCGCGGGCGGCGATGCCGGGGGTAGCGATCTGGTAATCGATACGCCACCCGACGTTCTTGGCCCAGGCCTGGCCGCGGTTGCTCCACCAGGTGTACTGGTCGGGCCGGTCGTCGATGGTGCGGAACACGTCCACGAAGCCGCGCTTGTCGAACACGTCGGTCAGCCAGGCGCGTTCCTCGGGCAGGAAACCGGAATTCTTCAGGTTGCCCTTCCAGTTCTTCAGGTCGATTTCCTTGTGCGCGATGTTCCAGTCGCCGCAGATGATGAACTCGCGGCCGGTGGTCTTGTGCTCGTGCATCAAGGCATCGATCCAGGGACCGAAGCGGTCCAGGAAACGGTACTTGGCTTGTTGCCGTTCGTCGCCGCTGGACCCCGAGGGCAGGTAGGCGCTGATCACCGACAGGTTCTTCCAGTCGGCGCGGATGATGCGGCCTTCGGGGTCGAATTCCTCGCAGTCCAGTCCGACATTCACACGTTCGGCGGCATCGCGCAGGTAGATGCCCACGCCGCTGTAGCCCTTCTTGACCGCGTGGTGGAAGTGGCCGGTATAGCCGGGCGGGTGGCGCAGGTCATCGGTCAGGTCCGCGTCGGCGATCTTGATTTCCTGAAGGCAAAGGACGTCTGCGGCATGCTTGTCCATCCAGGGTTGCAGGCCCTTGCGGAAGGCGGAACGGATGCCGTTGAGATTGATGGACGTGATGCGCAGCAAAGCGAGACTCCTGTAGAGCGGCCGTGGGGGCCGGAACAATGTCAGGAATTTAACCGACTCGGCGGCGGGGTCGGGCAATAGCCCTGACACCGGATAAAATGCCGGGGTTTGCCATCTACCGGATCCCCCTCGTATGCCCGCCGCCACCTCTTCCGCCACCTCCCTCGATTTTGTCCGCTTTGCCCTGAACGAAGGCGTGCTGCGCTTTGGCAGTTTCAAGGTTAAATCGGGCCGGATCAGCCCCTATTTCTTCAATGCCGGCCTGTTCAACAGCGGCGGTTCGGTCGGCAAGCTGGCGCAGTTCTACGCGCAGGCGCTGCTGGATTCGGGCGTGGAATTCGACATGCTGTTCGGCCCGGCATACAAGGGGATTCCGTTGGCGACCGCAACGGCCGTGGCGCTAGCCGGCCACCCGGCCATGCAAGGCCGCGGCGACGTGCCGTTTGCCTACAACCGCAAGGAAGCCAAGGACCACGGCGAAGGCGGCACCCTGGTCGGCGCACCGCTAAAGGGCAAGGTCGTCATCATTGACGACGTCATCACGGCAGGCACGTCGGTGCGCGAATCGGTGGAGATCATCCGCAGCGCGGGCGCCGAACCGGCCGCCGTGCTGATCGCCATGGACCGCATGGAACGCGCCGGCCCGGACGATGCGCTGTCGGCGCATTCGGCGGTGCAGGACGTGGCCAAGACCTACGGCATCCCGGTCGTGGCGATCGCGTCGCTGTCGGACATCATGGCTTTGTTGCAAGATGACGCATCGTTCGCTGAAAACCGCGACGCCGTGCAGGCGTACCGGACGAAGTACGGGGTGAAGTAAACAGGGGTGAGGCAAAGGGCTGGCGGGTGCGTGCCAGCCCGCTCAACCGTTGACCCTCCCCATTCTTCGCAAAAGAAAAGGCCGCGGCAATGTGCCGCGGCCTTTTATCCGTCTGATTCCCGAAGGAACTATCAGCTGTCGAGCTTCTGCTTGAGCAGGTCGTTCACTTGCTGCGGATTGGCCTTGCCGCGGGCGGCCTTCATGATCTGGCCCACCAGCGAGTTGAACGCCTTTTGCTTGCCGGCCCGGTACTCTTCCACGATGGCCGGGTTGGCGGCCAGCACCTCGTCGATCATGGCGCCGATGGCGCCTGTGTCGCTGATCTGCTTCAAGCCACGCGCGTCGATGATGGCGTCGGCGTCGCCGCCGTTCTCGCCTGCCCACATGGCGCCGAAGACTTCGCGGGCAATCTTGTTGGAGATCGTGCCGTCGATGATGCGGCCGATCAGCGCGGCCAGCGCCGGCGCCTGCACGGGCGAATCGGCGATGCTCTTTTCGTCCTTGTTCAAGGCGGCAGCGACTTCGCCCATGACCCAGTTGGCGGCCAGCTTGGCTTGACCCGCCGGCAGCGCGCGCGCCACGGCTTCGAAGTAGGCGGCCAGATCGCGGCTGACGGTCAGTTGGGCGGCGTCGTAGGCAGGCAGGCCGAATTCCGATTCGAAGCGGGCGCGCTGGGCGGCCGGCAGCTCGGGCATGGCGGCGCGCACTTCGTCGACCCAGGCGCTGGAGATCACGAGCGTGGGCAGGTCGGGGTCGGGGAAGTAGCGGTAGTCGTGCGCATCTTCCTTGCTGCGCATGCTGCGCGTTTCGTCGCGGTCGGCGTCGTACAGGCGCGTTTCCTGCACGACCGTGCCGCCGTCTTCGATCAGCTCGATCTGGCGGCGCGCTTCATAGACGATGGCGCGTTCCAGGAAGCGGAACGAGTTGACGTTCTTGATCTCGGTGCGGGTGCCGAATTCCTTCTGGCCGACCGGGCGCACCGACACGTTGGCGTCGCAGCGGAACGACCCTTCCTGCATGTTGCCGTCGCAGATGCCCAGCCAGACTACCAGGCTGTGCAGGGCGCGGGCATAGGACACGGCTTCGGCGGCCGAGCGCATTTCGGGCTCGGTCACGATTTCCAGCAGCGGGGTGCCGGCGCGGTTCAGGTCGATGCCGCTGGCAGGCGAGCCGTTGGCCAGCGTGAAGTCGTCGTGCAGCGATTTCCCGGCGTCTTCTTCCAGGTGGGCACGCGTCAGGTTGACGGTTTTTTCTTCTTCACCCACGAAGAACGACAGCGAACCACCCACGACCACCGGCAGCTCGTACTGGCTGATCTGGTAGCCCTTGGGCAGGTCGGGGTAGAAGTAGTTCTTGCGCGCAAAGACAGAACGCGGCGCGATCGTGGCGCCCACGGCCAGGCCGAATCGGATGGCGCGCTCGGCCGCGCCGCGGTTCATGACCGGCAGGCTGCCCGGCAACGCCAGGTCCACTTCGTTGGCATGCGTGTTGGGCGCGGCGCCGAATTCAGTGCTGCTGCCCGAAAAAATCTTGGAGCCGGTGGAAAGCTGGGTGTGCGTTTCCAGGCCGATTACGATTTCCCAGTTCATTATCTGTAGTTCCAATCAATAGTGCCGCGGCGGAGCGCGCCAGCGGCGCCGGGCCGCCCCAAGGCGCTGGCAGCCCCCGTGGGGGGCAGCGAACGGAGTGAGCGTGGGGGCACGCGACTTGCGCCGGGCCGCCCCAAGGCGCTGGCAGCCCCCGTGGGGGGCAGCGAACGGAGTGAGCGTGGGGGCCTCATCAGAGCGGGGACCGCGTATGCCAGTTGGTGACTTGTTGGTAGCGGTCGGCGATGGCCAACAGGCGGCCTTCGTCGAAGTAGTTGCCGATGATCTGCAGGCCGACCGGGCGGCCCGAGCCGAAGCCGCACGGGATCGACATTGCGGGCAGGCCGGCCAGGCTGACGCCCAGCGTGTAGACGTCGGCCAGCCAGTCGGCCGTCGGGTCGTCGCGGTTGTCGCCGATGTTCTTGGCGACCGTCGGGGTGACCGGACCCATGATCACGTCGCATTGGCCGGCGTAGGCGCGCTGGAAATCCTGCGCGATCAGGCGGCGCAGGCGCTGCGCTTGAAGGTAGTAGGCGTCGTAATAGCCGTGCGACAGCACGTAGGTGCCGATCAGGATGCGGCGCTTGACCTCGCTGCCGAAGCCTTCGGCGCGCGAGCGGCTGATCATCTCGGTGAGATCGCCGTACTGCTCGGTGCGGTGGCCGTAGCGCACGCCGTCGTAGCGGGCCAGGTTGCTGGACGCTTCCGCGGGGGCGATGACGTAGTAAGCGGGAATGGCCAGCTCGGTGCGCGGCAGCGACACCGGCACGCGCACGGCGCCCAGCGCTTCGAACTGGGCCAGGGCGGCTTCCACCGCCGCGGCCACGTCGGCGGCCAGGCCGGCGCCGAAATACTCTTGCGGCACGCCGATGCGCAGGCCCTTCAGGGGCTGGCTGCCGGCGGCGTCAAATGCGGCCTGGGCCGAATCGAAGTCGCGGCGGACGCGGCCCGGTTCGTTGACGGCGGCGTCGCACTTTTCCAGGCTGGTGGCGTCGCGCGGATCGAAGCCGCTGACGACATCCAGCAGTTCAAGCAGGTCGCGGCTGCTGGCGGCCAGCGGGCCTGCCTGGTCCAGGCTGGAGCCGAAGGCCACCATGCCATAGCGCGAGACAGTGCCGTAGGTCGGCTTGATGCCGCTCACGCCGCACAGGGCAGCGGGCTGGCGCACCGAACCGCCGGTGTCGGTGCCGGTGGCGGCGGACACCAGTCGGGCGGCGACGGCGGCGGCCGAACCGCCCGAGGAGCCACCCGGTACGGCGGCGTGGTCCCAGGGGTTCTTCACGGCGCCGTAGGCCGAGTTCTCGTTGCCGGAACCCATGGCGAATTCGTCGCAGTTCAGCTTGCCGATGGACACGGCGCCGGCCGCGCCCAGGCGTTCGACGACGGTGGCGTCGAACGGGCTGACATAACCTTCCAGCATCTTGCTGCCGGCGGTAGTGCGCCAGCCGCGGGTCACGAACGCGTCCTTGTGGGCGATGGGCACGCCGGCCAGCGGGCCTGCCGTACCATCGGCCAGAGCGGCGTCGGCGGCGCGGGCCTGCGCCAGCGTCAATTCAGCGTCAATATGTAAAAAGCAATTCAGTCCGCTGGCCGCATCGGCGGCCGCCAGGGCGCTTTGCGCCAGTTCCACGGCGCTGACCTGGCGTTGGGCGAGGGCCGCGCGCAAAGCGGCGATCCCCTCGAATTGGGTGTGCAAGGCGGGTTTCGTCATGGCTCAGTCCAGGACTTTAGGGACCAGGAACAAGCCTTCCTGGGCGTCGGGGGCGTTGGCCAGCAGCGCCTGGCGGCGGGCTTCCGAGCTGGCCTCGGTCACGGCGTCTTCACGCAGGCGCAGCACGATGTCCTCATGGGCGGACAGGGGGTGGGCCAGGGGTTCGACGCCTTGGGTGTCGACGGCCTGGAGCCGTTCGATCAGGTGGAGGATGCCGTTCAACTCGGCCTGCGCGACGGTGCGCTGGTCGGGGGTCAGTTCGATTCTGGCCAGCCGGGCAATGCGGGCCACATCTGTGTCATTAAGCGCCATAGGGATTGCAAAATCGATAAGCGAAGGCCGAAGGGCGGGACTGGGCAGTATGCATGCGCCAAACCCGTTACAAAGCTTGAATAGCCTGCATTTATGCGCTATTTCCGGTGAAATTATAAGTTATGATTCACGGTTTAATCGCCGTGATGACAGGCGGACCCGACGTTTTTCGGGCCAAACGCCCCACGGCATGAACCCAATTCCCCCCAGAATTTAGCTGAGCTCCCATGTTCGGATTCCTGCGCAGTTATTTTTCCAGCGATATGGCGATCGACCTCGGTACCGCCAATACGCTGATTTACGTCCGCGGCAAGGGCATCGTGCTCGATGAGCCCTCCGTGGTCGCAATCCGTCATGAAGGCGGGCCTCACGGCAAAAAGATCATCCAGGCCGTCGGCCACGAAGCCAAGCAGATGCTTGGCCGAGTTCCCGGCAATATCGAGGCCATTCGGCCCATGAAGGATGGCGTTATCGCCGACTTCACGGTCACCGAACAGATGCTCAAGCAATTCATCCGCATGGTGCACCCCCGCAACATGCTGGCGCCCAGTCCGCGCATTATCGTCTGCGTGCCCTGCGGCTCCACCCAGGTTGAACGTCGCGCCATCCGCGAATCGGCGTTGGGCGCGGGCGCGTCCCACGTCTTCCTGATCGAAGAACCCATGGCCGCGGCCATCGGCGCCGGCCTTGCCGTCTCCGACGCCAGCGGCTCCATGGTCGTCGACATCGGCGGCGGCACCACCGAGGTGGCGGTCATCTCGCTGGGCGGCATGGTCTACAAGGGTTCCGTGCGCGTCGGCGGCGACAAGTTCGACGAAGCCATCGTCAACTATATCCGCCGCAACTACGGCATGCTGATCGGCGAGCCCACCGCCGAACTGATCAAGAAGGAAATCGGGTCCGCATTCCCGGGTTCCGAAGTCCGCGAAATCGAAGTCAAGGGTCGCAATCTGGCCGAAGGCGTGCCGCGCAGCTTCACGGTCTCGTCCAACGAGATCCTGGAATCGCTGACCGACCCGCTGAACCAGATCGTGTCCGCGGTGAAGATCGCCCTTGAGCAGACCCCGCCCGAACTGGGCGCCGACATCACCGACAAGGGTATCGCCCTGACCGGCGGTGGCGCGCTGCTGCGCGATCTGGATCGCCTGCTCCAGGAAGAGACCGGCCTGCCCGTCGTGGTGGCCGACGATCCCCTGACCTGCGTCGTGCGCGGTTGCGGCGAAGCGCTGGAACACCTTGAGAAACTGGGCGCCATCTTCATCAACGACTAATACCGCCCGCCAGCCCGGAGCCCCGCCTTTTCACGGCTCCGGCCGCTGCGGGAGCGACGGACGCGGGTGCCCGGGCTGAGATTCATGCAACGACAAGGGACCCCCCCCCTATTCAGGCGCGGCCCACCTGCGGAGGTGCGGCTGGTCGTTCTGGTCGTCCTTGCTTTGGCCCTGATCATCATGGATTCGCAATGGCGCATGCTGGAACCGGCGCGCCGCGCGATGTCCGTGGCGCTTTACCCCTTCCAGCGTGCCGTCATGGCGCCGCGCGACCTCGTCCAGCAAGTCAATGAGTGGGTCAACGCGGCCAACCTCATCCGCAGCGAAAACGAAGCCTTGCAGCGCCAGCGCATCGAACTGGCCCAGGTGGCCAGCCATGCGGCGCAACTGGCCGCCGAAAATGCGCAACTGCGCCGCCTGCTGGGAGTGACCGACACCGTGGCGCAATCGGCCGTGGTGGTCGAAGTCATGTACGAACCCACCAACGCGTTCACCCAGCGGCTGGTGTTCAACAAAGGCAGCAAGGCCGGCCTGGCGCCGGGCATGCCCGTCATCGACGAAGGCGGCGTGGTCGGCCAGATCGTGCGCGTGACGCCGATGACGGCCGAAGCCGCCCTGGTGACGGACGAGCAGGTCTCCATCCCCGTCCAGTTGCTGCGCAACGGGCTGCGTCTGATCGCGTTCGGCGGCAATTCGCCGGGCAAGATGGAAGTCCGTTACCTTGCCGCCAATGCCGACATCAAGGAAGGCGATACTATCGTTACCAGCGGCGTCGGCGGTTTGTTCCCTGCCGGCCTGCCCGTGGCCAAAGTGACCTCGGTCGAACGCGACACCGCCTCCGGTTTCGCGCGCGCCGTGTGTGAACCGCTGGCCCACCCCGAACGCTATCGCCACTTCCTGGTCTTGCAGGTGGATGTGGCCCGCGCCGAGTCCAACCGTCAGGAGGTCGATTCCGGTGGATCGGACTAATCAATCGCAACCCAGGCGCCGCCTGGGTACCCCCAGCAACGTGCATCCCGACCGCCTGTCCGGTCCGGCCCACGGCGTTTTCGTCTGGGCTACGGTGCTGCTGGTGTGGCTGGTTTCGCTGCTGCCGTGGCGCTTGTGGCAGGGCGCACCCGACGTGCTGCTGCTGATCATCGCCTTCTGGTGCGTGCACGAGCCGCGCCGAGTGGGGCTCTTCACCGCGTTCTTCTTCGGCTTGCTGATGGACGTGCACGACGCGGGTCCGCTGGGCGAGCACGCCTTGTCGTACACGCTGGTCGCCTACGGCGCCGTGGTGCTGCATCGCCGCCTGCAACGGTTCGACCTTTGGAGCCAGGCGATGCATATGCTGCCTGTCTTCTTCATCGCCCGCTTCCTGACCCAGATCATCCACGCGTGGCTGGCCGGCAAATGGCCGGGCTGGGATTGGTGCATCAGCGTGGCCATCACGGCTGCCCTGTGGCCGTTGGCGGGCTGGGTCCTGCACTTGCCGCAGCGCGGTGCCGACGACGCCGAATCCTCCTCCGCCTGATGGCGGCGTCGCCTCATGTTTGAATTCAAGAAAACCGGCCAGCAGCAGAAGCAGCGCTTCCGCCTGCGCGCCTGGGTCGGCGGCGTGTTCGCCCTGGCGTGCTTCGGCGTGCTGGTGGGCCGGTTCTGGTATTTGCAGGTCGACCGCTACGAAGGCCTGTCCGAACGCGCCGACCGCAACCGCATCGCGGTCGTGCCGATCCCGCCGCGTCGCGGTGAGATCCTGGACCGCAACGGCGAAATCCTGGCGCGCAACTACCGTACCTACACGCTGGAAGTGGTGCCCGCCCACGCCGGCAATATGAACGAGCTCTTCGAGCGGCTGACCGAAGTCGTCTACATCAGCCCTACCGACCAGCGGCGCTTCAAGCGGCGCGCGGCGGAGTCCAGCCGCTACGCCAGCTTGCAACTGCGCAACAACCTGAATGAGACCGAGGCCGCGTGGTTCGCCGCGCACTCGTTCCAGTTCCCAGGCGTCGAGCTGCGTGCGCGCTGGGTGCGCGAGTACCCGCAGGGCCTGTCGGCCGCGCACGTGGTGGGCTACATCGGCCGCATCGCCGAAGGCGACAACGAGGAACTGGAACGCGCCGGGCAGTTGGGCAACTACCGCGGCACCGATGTCATCGGCAAGAAGGGCATCGAGAAGACCTGGGAAGAGCAACTGCACGGCCGTACCGGCCTGGAAGAGGTCGAAGTCACTGCCGGCGGGCGTCCCATGCGCACGCTGCGGCGGATCGACCCGGTGCCGGGATCGGACATCATGCTGTCCATCGACCTGGGCTTGCAGAAGGTGGCCGAAGAGGCCTTCGAGGGCCAGCGCGGCGCGCTCGTCGCGATTGACCCCGACACGGGTGAAGTCCTGGCCTTCGTGTCGCAACCGTCCTTCGACCCCAACCTGTTCGTGGACGGCATCGACGTGGACAACTGGCGGATGCTGAACGAGTCGCCGGACCACCCGCTGATCAACCGCCCGCTGTACGGCACCTACCCGATCGGTTCGACGTATAAGCCCTTCGTGGGCCTGGCCGCGCTGGAACTGGGCAAGCGCCGCGCGACTGACCGCATCTCCGACCCCGGCTATTACGAATTCGGCGGACAGAAATTCCGCAACGCGGGCGGCGCGGCCTACGGCATGACCGACATGCACAAGGCGATCGTGGTGTCGTCGGACACGTATTTCTATTCGCTGGGCCCCGAGATCGGCGTGAACGCGCTGCACGATTTCACCAAGCAGTTCGGTTTTGGCCAGATCACCGGCATCGACCTGGAAGGCGAAAAGCGCGGCGTGCTGCCGTCCACCGACTGGAAGCGTTCTGCCTACAAGGACAAGGACCGCCAGCGCTGGTATGCCGGCGAAACCATTTCGGTCGCCGTGGGCCAGGGCTACAACGCGTTTACCTTGCTGCAGCTGGCGCAGGGCACGTCGACGCTGGCCAACAATGGCCTGTATCGTCGGCCGCATCTGGTGCACGCGGTGCGCGACCCGCGCACGGGCGTGGCCAAGCCCACCGAGTCCGCACCCGATTACCGGATTCCGTTGAAGCAGGCCAACGTGGATGTCATCAAGAACGCGATGGGGGATGTGGTGCGGGCCGGCACGGCGCGGCGCGCCTTCGCCAACGCCCCGTACCAGGCCGCGGGTAAGACCGGCACGGCGCAGGTGTTCAGCCTGCGCGGCGGCCACTACCGCGCCAGCGCCATCGACGAACGCCTGCGCGACCACGCGCTGTTCATGGGATTTGCGCCGCTGGAGCATCCCCGCATCGCCGTGTCGCTGATCGTCGAGAACGCAGGCTGGGGCGCCAGCGTGGCCGCGCCCGTGGCGCGCAAGGTGTTCGACTACTGGTTGGCCAAAGACCGGCAGGACAAGATCGTGCGGCCGGAACGGGCCGATCCGCTGGCCTCTGTTGAATCCATTACTTCCGACGTGGTGCGCCAACAATGAAGCGCCTGGGCCTTATCCTGCTACGCGTGTTCACGGCGTTCGATTGGCCGCTGCTGGCGATCCTGATGATGTTCGCCGCGCTGGGCCTGACCGTCATGCATTCGGCGGTGGGCGGCACGGACTGGCGCTTCGCGGAGCAGTCACGCAATTTCATCATCGCGTTCTTCGCGATGTGGACGATGTCGCTGATCCCGCCCAAGTGGCTGATGAAGCTGGCCCTGCCGTTCTATGTGGTGGGCGTGGTGCTGCTGCTGGGCGTGGAGTTCTTCGGTGAAACCAGCAAGGGGGCGACCCGCTGGCTGAACCTGGGTGTGACGCGTATCCAGCCGTCCGAGATGATGAAGATCGCCGTGCCGATGATGCTGGCCTGGTACTTCCAGCGCCACGAAGGCGCGGTGCGCATCCGAGACTTCCTGGCGGCTGCCGCGATGCTGGCGGCGCCGTTCGGCCTGATCGTGCTGCAGCCCGACCTGGGCACGGCGCTGCTGGTGTTCGGCGCGGGTTTCTTCGTGATCTATTTCGCGGGCCTGTCGTTCAAGTTGCTGGTGCCGGTGATGCTGGCCGGCATCATCGCGATCGGCACGCTGGTGTATTACGAAGACCAGCTATGCGAGCCAGATGTGGACTGGGTGGTGCTGCACGACTACCAGAAGCACCGGGTTTGCACGCTGTTGAACCCCAGCTCCGATCCCTTGGGCAAGGGCTTCCATACGATCCAGTCGATGATCGCGGTGGGCTCGGGCGGCGTCTACGGCAAGGGCTACATGAAGGGCACGCAGACGCACCTGGACTTCATCCCCGAACGCACGACCGACTTCATCTTCGCGGTGTACGCCGAGGAATTCGGCCTGTACGGCGGTATCGCAATCCTGGTGCTGTACGGCCTGATGATGGCGCGCGGCCTGACGATCGCATCGCGCGCATCGTCGCAGTTCGGCCGCTTGCTGGCGGGGGCGCTGACGATGATGCTGTTCATCTATGTGTTCGTGAACGTGGGGATGGTGACAGGGATCCTGCCCGTCGTCGGCGTGCCGTTGCCGTTCATGAGTTACGGGGGGACGGCGTTGTTTACGATGGGGATCGCATTCGGGATCATGATGAGT
The DNA here is from genome assembly GCF_057799415.1 of Achromobacter sp. 18P8.1.1. Classification (NCBI taxonomy): domain Bacteria; kingdom Pseudomonadati; phylum Pseudomonadota; class Betaproteobacteria; order Burkholderiales; family Alcaligenaceae; genus Achromobacter; species Achromobacter sp. 18P8.1.1. The sequence goes on from NZ_JBYOKH010000057.1 coordinate 32,430, forward strand.
ATTAGCCGACATCGGTCGGTTAAGGCTTGATTGCTGTTTCGGGCGGGCTGGTGATTTCTTGAGGGGCTTTTGGTACTGCGGGTCGTGATTCGTCTTGCTGAGGATCGTGCTTCGTAGGTTGCCCGTCGGTGTGAGCGTCATGGCCACTCGCGCCCACGATTGCGGTCCGGCGCCCGGGCGCCGGACGTCCCCTTCGTCATCTTCGTTGTTGCCTACGGCAACTGCCTTCAGATTCCCTCGGGCGCATCGAGGTTGCTCGCGTCCATGTCGCCCACACCGACGGGCTCGCGCCGTCTTGGTTTGGTGCGGTGCTGGACCTGTGTTCAGTTTCGAGGTTTGCGTGGCCCGCCGATTGCGGCCGCGCGGGCGGCCGTAATCGGCTTACGTGCTGTGCGTCGTCGGGGAGGTGATCGCTTGCGCGCTTGCGTGGGGGGCGTGCTGATGGGTCCGCAATCACGTGGGGTGGGGTAGAGATGGGCGGCAAGCCGCCCATCCGGCAGCAGGGTTCAACTGACGAAGCTTGTAGGATGGGTGAAGCGCGGCTGGGCTTTTGGAAGAACGATTGCCTCGATCGCGCGTAACCCATCTGGGCATGCTTGATGATGGGTTACGTGCGCTGAACGCTCGTGTTCTTGACGGTGTCTGCACGCACTCCACCCATCCTACGAACGGCGAACAACTCCCCGGCCTACACGCGTAGCGGCTTGCTTCCGACGCAAGACACCGCGTAAGCCCCCAAAGGCCGCCCGGGCGGCCGGCCGGGGGCGGGCCCCGCAAGATATCTCTCACCCCAATACCGCGTGCAAGAACCCTAAGCACACGGCTCCCCCCAGTGGACGTCAGGTTGCAACTGCGCGAGCCCGTCGCGGCGGAGGCCTGCCGTGCGCGGGGCGTCGATAAGCCCGAGGGAATCTGAAGGCAGTTGCCGCAGGCAACAACGAAGATGACAAAGGGGAAGTCCGGAGCGAAGGCTCCGGACCGCAATCGTTGACCCGCGTACGGCAGGCCTCCGTCGTGACGGGCGTTCTAAGAACCAGCACCCGTCACTACGTACATAGCGTCAACCCGGTAACGCCTCCGGCACACCCAGGTCGGCTGCCAGCTTCTTCAAGCCATCCCAGATCCGGCTATCGAATTCCACCGAATCGGCATTCACCGCCCGGTTCCGGGCTTCGTATTCGCCCGGATACTGCACGGATTCCACGCCGGGTTGCGGCTTGCATGCGTGCAGGTAGTCGATGAACGCGCCGACTTCCATCGTTCGCCAGTCGGTGTTGAAGTCCACCTGGGGATCCAGCAGCAGCGCGAACATGTTGTTCGTCGCCACGCCGATGCGCGGGTGTTCGGGCTGGATCGTGCCGCCGCCGGACAGGACGCCTGCCAGCAGTTCGGCCACCAGCCCCAGCGCGTAGCCCTTGTGGCCGCCGAAAGGAAGCAGGGCGCCGGGCGGGTCGGTGAAAAGGGCGCCCGGGTCCGTCGTCGGGTTGCCGTCGGCGTCGATGAGAGATCCCGGGGGCGCTTGTTCCCCCTTGGCCGCCAGCACGCGCGCCTTGTTCACGGCGATGGAACTGGTGGCCATGTCCACGATGAAGGGCGGACGGCCGCCCGGCAGCGGGCCGGCGAAGCACAGCGGGTTCGTGGTCAGGCACGCCTGCGCGCCGCCGAACGGCGCCACGGTGGGCGAGCGGTTGATCACGTTGGTGAAGGCCAGCAGGATCAGGCCCTTGGCCGCCACCATTTCGCCGAAGTGGCCCATGCGGCCCAGGTGATGGCTGTGGCGCAGGGTCACGATGCATTGGCCGTGTTCCTGCGTGCGCTCGATGGCCTTTTCGATGACGACTTTGCCGACGTACTGGCCCAGGCCGTGGTGGCCGTCGTAGGCCAGCATGGCGCCGCGGTCGTTGACCAGTTCGGGCCGGCCGTCCGGCTTGGCCAGCTCTTCGGACAGCACGCGCCGGTAGTTCGTCAGGATAGACAGGCCATGGCTGGTGTAGCCCACCCGGTCGGACTCGACCAGGTGTTCGGCCACGTCGCGGGCGATGTCTTCGGGCACGCCTTGCGCCATCAGCACGCGGCGGCCGTATTCATTGGCTTGGGCAATGGAGAGTTTCATGATGCGTACTCCTTAGAGCCAGCCGAGCCAGCGCCAGTACGTCGCGCCCATCACCAGCATCAGCAGGTAGCCCACGATGGTGACGATGATGCCGACTTTGGCGAACTGCTTGGCGTTGAAGGTTTCCGTGCCCAGGCACACCATGTTCTGCGGCGCGTTGATGGGCAGGATGAAGCCGTAGCTGACGACGAAGCCCAGCAGCATCGTCATGCCCAGGCGGCTGAAGTCGCCCGGCAGCGTGGCCAGCACCGAGATCAGGATGGGCAGCATGGCCGAAGTCAGCGCGGTGGCGCTGGCGAAACCCAGGTGGATGACGATCAGGAACGCGGCAAGGATGGCGAAGATGGCCAGCGGTCCGAGGTGATCCAGCCCGGTGTGCGCCACGACCTGGTTGCCCAGCCATTGGCCCGCTTGCGTCGTCAGCAGGGCGGTGCCCAGGCTGATACCCACGCCGAACACGATCACCGTGCCCCATGGGATGCGCGATTGCACGTCTTTCCACGTCATCACGCCAAAGCGCGGCAGCATCAGCAGGACCAGGCCGAAGTAGGTGGTCGACGTGGTGTCGAACTTGTGCAGCTTGCCTTCAGTCGACCAGAACAGCAGCAGCATGACCGACACCGCCATCAGGCGCTTTTGCGCACCCGTCATGGGGCCCAGCTCAAGCAGCGACTTTTCGACCGCTTCCTTGCCTCCGGCGATGCTATCGCTTTCCGGCGGCAGCATCTTCAGCACCACGATGATCAGCACGGCCGACATGATCAGCGACCAGGGGGCGCCGGCGATCAGCCAGTCCGACCACGCCACGCGTTCGCCCAGCATCTTTTCCATGAAGCCGACCGTCAGCAGGTTCTGGGCGGCGGCCGTCTGGATGCCGACGTTCCAGATGCTGGTTGCTTGCGCCACGATGATCATGATGCCGGCGGCGATGTTCGAGCGCTTGTCCACGCCGAAAGCGGCGATGACACCCATCATGATGGGCACCACGGCGGCGCTGCGGGCGGTGGCGCTGGGCACGACCAGGCTCAGCACGATCGTCACGGCGATACATCCGATCAGGATGCGGCGCGTGCTGGTGCCGACCTTGGACAGGGTGACCAGCGCGATGCGCCGGTCCAGCCCGGTGAAGGTCATGGCGGCGGCAATGAACAAGGCGCCGGTGACCAGCGCCAGCGCCGAATTCGCAAAGCCGGTCAGCGCCATGCTGATGGCGGCCGACGTGCCGTACAGCACGTTCGGGTCTTTGATTGTCGGAGCCGTGCCCAACAGGAAAGCCATCAGCGTCGTGATCATGATCGCGCTGGCTTCGTAAGACACGGCTTCGGTAATCCAGACCACCACGGCAAACGCCAGGATCGCCAGCATGCGGTGTCCCGCGACCGGCAGGTCGGCGGGCAGGGGCATCATCAACACCCCGATCATCACCAGGATGCCGGCGACGAGTCCGATTGGGATTTTTGCTTTCTTTGGGGCTTGCGAGGCAGGGACAGCGGCTGGCGCGGTCATATCCATCTCCGGTTAAGGTCAAACTACCGACACACTCCCCGCGAGCACGGGTGATTCAATTCGATGTGTCGGTGCTACAGGATGATCGTGACGGCATTGAGGAAAACCCGTATTGATGTGGGTCAAACCGAAGAAGATTTGCGCTTGTGGAAAACCCACGTGGGGCATTATGCTCGTCCGCCCTCGCTGGTCGCAAGTCTAGGAATGTTGCATAAATGCACGCCAATTGTGCCGAGGCCGCGGCGATGGCCACGACATTCTTACGTTAATTCGTTCGTGTTATGGCGCAAATGCGCTATTCAACCCAGCGCCAGGCGCAGCTGCTCGTCCAGGTGCAGCGTGGGCGCCACGCGCCAGCCGCTCTGCGCATACCGCAGCCACCGTCCCAGCACCAAGTGCGTCAGCAGGCTGGCATGCGCGGCCACATTGGCGTCCGGCGGCAGGCCGCCGTCCGTGATGGCGATGCGCAGCGACTGCTTCAGCGACGTTTCGATGCGGTCATTGATGTGGTTGATGCGCTCTTGCAGCCGATTGTCTTCCGTGACCAGCGCGTCGCCGGTCAGCACCCGCGTCATGCCCTTGTTGCGTTCCGAGAAGGTCAGCAGCATGGAGACGGTCTTGTGCGCTTGCGGCACCCCATAGGGTTCGGCGACGGCAATCTGGTTCACCAGCGTGAAGATGCTGGTTTCGATGAATTCGATCAGCCCTTCGAACATCTGCGCCTTGCTGGCGAAGTGCCGGTAGAGCGCGGCTTCCGACACTTCCAGGCGCGCGGCCAGGGCGGCTGTGGTAATGCGGGCCGCATGCGGCTGCTCCAGCATCTCGGCCAGTGTCTGCAGAATCTGGGTCTTGCGCTCGCCGGGTTTGCTCGCCATGGAAGGGACTGCTCTCGCGCAGGCTTGACGGTGAAGGGGAGGGAGGAGCGCGCCGCTATCCCCGCAGGGGACGTCGGCGTAACAACAAATCACTGACGGAGTTTACCCGCAAGTCGACGTAGGCCGGACGATGCGAGCGGCCGCGGGAAAAGGGCGTGCCGGGGTGATAGACGTGCACGGTACGTACACCCGCCTGGCGCGCGCCGCGCAGGTTGGCCAGCGTGTCTTCCACCAGGACCGCGCGGTGGGCCGGCACGCCTTCGCGGGCCAGCACGTAGCGCAGCAGGGCGGGCGACGGCTTGGGGCGGAATTCGCCGTGCAGGCGCATGTGCTCGATGGCCCACAGGCTGTCGAACTGGTGCAGGATGCCCAGGCGGGACAGCACCGCGCGGGCGTAATGCAGCGGCGCGTTGGTCAGCAGCACCTTGCGGCCGGGCAGTTGCCGCAGCTTGTAGGCCAGCGCCTTTTCGGCGCGCACCAGCGGGTTGACGTCGAAGTCGTGGCTACGGTGCAGGAAGTCATGCGGGTTCACGCCGTGATGCCGAACCATGCCGATCATCGTGGCGCCGTAGCGCTTCCAGTACAGCCGTCGCACGTCGTTGGCCGTGTCGATGTCCACATTCAAGGCCTCGGCCACGGCCATCGTCATGCCGTGGTCGATCTTGGGGAAGATGGCGTGCGAGGTGTCGTGGAGCGTATTGTCCAGATCGAACAGCCACAGGCGTTCGGAAACGCCCGTGGCCGTTCGGCGCGAGCGGCGCACGCGCACCGCCGGCCGTAGCAATTGTCGGCGCGCCAGCATCAAAGACGCCACCGGAGAGACATGGCAAAGCCGACCCGATCCGGACCGCGCGGAGCCGGCTCCGCCGGTCCGCAGCGGCGCCCCCTGGCGGGAAGCGCGTAGCGCTGCGGGGAGGACATCAGTGCGAGCTGATCATCGTGCCGACGCCCTGGTCGGTCAGGATTTCCAGCAGCAGGCAGTGCGGCACGCGGCCGTCGACGATGTGCACGGAGTTCACGCCGTTCTTGGCGGCGTCCAGCGCCGACGAGATTTTGGGCAGCATGCCGCCCGAGATCGTGCCGTCCGCGAAGAGTTCGTCGATGGTCTGGGCGGACAGGCTGCGCAGCAGCTTGCCGGCCTTGTCCAGCACGCCCGGGGTGTTGGTCAGCATCAGCAGCTTTTCAGCGCCCAGCACTTCGGCCATCTTGCCGGCGACGACGTCGGCGTTGATGTTGTAGGCCGTGCCGTCTTCGCCATAGCCGATCGGCGAGATCACGGGGATGAACTGGTCGTCCTGCAATGCCTTCACGACGGCCGGCTCGACCAGCGTGATGTCGCCCACGAAGCCGATGTCGATCGGTTCGTTGGGGTTGTCCTTGTTGGCCATCAGCTTCTTCTGGGCCTGGATCAGGCCGCCGTCCTTGCCGGTCAGGCCCACGGCCTTGCCGCCGACTTCGTTGATCATCATGACGATGTCTTGCTGCACCTGGCCGCCCAGCACCCATTCGACCACTTCCATGGTCTCGGCATCGGTCACGCGCATGCCCTGGATGAAGGTGCCTTGCTTGCCGATGCGGCGCAACGCGTCGTCAATCTGCGGACCGCCGCCGTGGACGACCACCGGGTTCAGACCCACCAGCTTCAGCAGCACGACATCGTGCGCGAAGCTGCGCTGCAAGCGCTCTTCCGTCATGGCGTTGCCGCCGTACTTGACCACGATGGTCTTGCCGTGGAATCGTCGGATATACGGCAGTGCTTCAGACAGCACAGCGGCTTTGACAGCGGGGGACGAAACGGCAGCAGGGTCGGGGGTGTCGGTCATGGCAGCTAAGTCGGCAAAATAAGTATGAGAGGTTAGAAAAAATGCCTGCACAAAATCGCGTTCGGAACGCGGTAGCGCAAGCATACGACGGATTGTAGTACCCACGCGTTTCATATGCCTAAAACCTATGTCCATATGCCCGACAAATAACCGGCATTCAGGTAAATTGGGGGCGTTTTCGAGAACGTGGCGCCCCGCAAAAGGGGGCGAATCCGCATCCGGGTGGACATCGGCCCCCATTTTTATCCTTATAAGAGGCAACACATGCGTTTGAACTTCGTCCGCGCTGCCCTCGTGGCATCGGCCTTCCTGGTGGCAGCCAATGCCGCCCATGCTGAAAAAGTGGTGGTGGGCGCGACCCAGGTGCCGCATGCCGAGATCCTGGAAGTGGTGAAACCGCAGCTGGCCAAGCAGGGCGTCGAGCTCGACATCAAGGTGTTCAGCGACTATGTGCAGCCCAACCTGCAATTGGTCGACAAGCAGCTGGACGCCAACTTCTTCCAGCACAAGCCCTACCTGGATTCGTTCAACAAGGACCGCAAGGCCACGCTGGTGCCGGTGGCGCTGGTCCACGTCGAGCCCTTTGGCGGCTACTCCAAGAAGATCAAGAGCTTGGCCGAACTCAAGGACGGCGCCACCGTCGCCATCCCGAACGACCCGTCCAACGGCGGGCGCGCGCTGGTGCTGCTGCAAAAGCAGGGCGTGATCAAGCTGAAGGACCCGTCCAACATCCTGGCGACCGCCGCCGATGTGGTCGAGAACCCCAAGAAGCTGAAGTTCCGCGAGCTCGAAGCCGCGATGCTGCCGCGTTCGCTGGATGACGTGGACCTGGCGCTGATCAACACCAACTACGCGCTGGAAGCCGGGCTGGTGCCGACCAAGGACGCGCTGTTCATCGAAGGCGCCGATTCGCCCTACGCCAACATCCTGGTGACCCGCACGGACAACAAGGATGCGCCCGGCATCAAGAAGCTGGTCGATGCGCTGCACACCCCCGAAGTGAAGAAATTCATCCAGGAAAAGTACAAGGGCGCCGTGGTTCCGGCTTTCTAAGCCCGTTCTCCGCTGTCTACCGCAGGAACCGCCCGCTTGCCGGGCGGTTTTTCTTTGGACAGCGGCCGCCGGGCGGCAGAGTAACTGCCCTCGGCCTGGCGAAAAAAAACCGCCCAAAGGGCGGTCTTCTTAAACGGGCGATGCGGCGGGCATCAGCCTGCCGCCAGCGCCTTTTCCACGGTGGCGTGGAATTCGGCCACATCGTATTCGCCCAGATAGCGCTTGATGATGTGTCCCTGCTTGTCGATCAGGAACGCCGTGGGCGTCAGCCGGATGTCGCCGAAGGCGCGCGCGATGTCGCCTTTGGTGTCCAGCGCCACGGGGAAGGGCAGCTTGCGCTGTTCGGCGAAGTTCAGCACGAAGTTGGGCGGATCGTAATCCATGGCGACCGCCACGGCCTCGTAGCCCTTGGCGGCGTACTCTTTATAGGCGGCAATGGTTTCCGGCATCTGCTTCACGCAGGTCACACAGCTGGTTGCCCAGAACTTGACCAGCACGACCTTGCCGCGCAAGTCCTGCATCGAGAAGGTCTTGCCTTCCAGCGTGGTGAACGTGACGTCGGGCGCCGTCTGGGCGGGGCGCCAGACGAACCAGGCGCCGATGCCGACCGCGACCAGCACGGCCAGGGCTACGATGGCTTTTTTCATTTGATGGGCATCGCTTCAACGCCATTGCTCGTGCCGGCCGCGTTGTTATCGCTGGGTGCTGCGCCGGTGCCGCTTTGAATGGGCGCTTTGGTTTCGGTGGAGGCGTCTCGGGTGCTGCTGTTGGACAGCCGGATCGCTTCCTCGCGGCTGATGGTTTCGAACAGTTTAACCACCTTGGCGACGCCGCCGACATCGGCGGTGGCGTTGGCGGCGTACTCGCCCTCGGCCTGGGTGACCTTGCCCATCAGGTAGACGACGCTGTGGTCGGTCGTCAGCGCGATGGTGCCGGACGGCACGTACTTGGTGTTGATCAGCGCGGTCTTCACCTTGGAGGTGAGCCAGGTGTCGTTCGAACGGGTGCCGAACGAAGCGATGGGGCCCACATTCAGCTGGTTGATGACCTGTTTGACGTTCTCGACGCCTTGCGCGATGGCGGTCGCCTGGGATTTGGCTTCCTCGGTGGGGACGTCGCCCGTCAGCAGCAGGTGGCCGCCGTAAGCCATGGCGTTGACGCGCGCGGTATCGCCCAATTTCTGCGAGATCTGGCTTTGCGCCTTGAAGGCCATGTTCTGGTCTTCAAGCTGGATGCCTGACGTGCGGCGGTCCGTGACCACGACCGCCGTGGTGGCGGCGGCGCCGCCTACGATCAGCGGTGCGCAGGCCGTCAGCGAGAGCGCCGCGGTGGACAGTGCGGCCGCGAGCATCAGGGGGCGGACTGCGGTTCTGACGTCAGAAATCATTCGGTGTCTCCAAGCAGAAGAGCGTCGATGCCGTCGCACAGTGCGTGCAGCAGCAGAATATGGACTTCCTGGATCCGCATCGTGCGATCGCTGGGAACACATAGATGGACGTCCATCGGCGTAATGAGTTCCCCCATGACGCCGCCGCCCTTGCCCGTCAGGGCAAGAACATGCATTTCGCGCGCACTGGCGGCTTCCATGGCGCGGACCACGTTGGGGGAATTGCCGCTGGTGGAGATCGCCACCAGGACGTCGCCGGCCTGGCCGAAGGCGTTGACCTGGCGCTCGTAGATTTCGTCGAAGCCGTAGTCGTTGCCGACGGCGGTGAGGATCGCGGTGTCCGTATTGAGCGCGATGCCCGCCAGCGGCAGGCGTTCGCGTTCGAAGCGGCCTACCAGTTCGGCGATGAAATGCTGCGCGTCCGCGGCGGATCCGCCGTTGCCGCAAGCCAGAATCTTGCCGTTGTTCGCCAGGGCGCCGAATAGCACGTCCACCGCCACTGCCAGCGGTTCGGCCAGGACGTTCATACTTTGTTCGCACGCAGCCATGGCGTCGCGAAAGTGCGACGTCATACGAGAGGTCATATCCATGGGCGCGATTATCTCACGGGGCGGTCGCGCTGTTCTGTCGATGCGTAACGACGTTGCGGCAGGGCGTTACGGGGGCGCCAGGCCGGTGGCGGGACGCGCCAGGCGGCAAGCGCAATCAGGGCAGCAGGAACGCGCCGCGCAGCCATTGCGGCTGGCCGGCGTCGAACACCACGGCATCAAAGCGCGCCGCCGGCTGCCTTCCCTGCCAGTGGCGCCGGGCCAGTTCCGGCAGCCATTGCGCCGCGGCGCGGGCCAGCCGGGCCTGCTTGTCGCGGCCGATGCTGGCCGCCGCACCGCCAAAGCGCGTGCGTCCCCGTGCCCGGACTTCAACGAAGACCAGCGTGTCGCCGTCCCGCATGGCCAGGTCGATCTCGCCCGCCCGCGTCCACAGGTTGCGGGCCAGCAGCACCAGGCCTTGGGCCTGCAGCAGGCGCAGTGCGGCGTCTTCGTGCTGGTCGCCGCGGCGTTGCATGGGCGATCGGCGCGGGGGCGTGTCCTCGGGGGCTGCGCGCTGCCGGACGCGGCGGCGGCGCTTGTCGGCCCGGCGGCGGGCCGCCAGCGCCAGTTCACAGGCCAGGCGCAGCGTGTCGTCCGTCATGGGGGGCTTCCGAAATAGGCGGGCATTGGCGGCTACACTGACATGGTTTTCCGTGTCAGTAGGCTGCAATGAATCAAAATGTCTCACCCCCGCCTGCCGGCGATGCCTGGAGCCGCGTTGCCGAACGCGTAGCCGGGCAGCATTGGCCCGCGTCGACCTTGTACGTGGTGGCCACGCCGATCGGCAATCTGGGCGACTTGGGGCTGCGCGCCTGGCATGCCCTGCAACGCGCCGATGTCATCGCGGCCGAAGACACGCGCGCCAGCCGTACCTTGCTGGACGCCTGGGGCGTCAGCACGCCGCTGATGGCGGCCCACCGTCACAACGAGGCCGCCGCCGCCCAAGCCATTTGTGAACGCCTGGCCCAGGGCCAGCGCGTGGCACTGGTGTCCGATGCGGGCGCGCCCGCCGTCAGCGATCCGGGCGCCCGCGTAGTGCGCGCCGTGCGCGAGGCTGGTTTCACCGTCGTGCCGGTGCCGGGTCCCAGTGCGGTGATCGCAGCCTTGATGGGCAGCGGCGTCACCACCGACGAAAACCCGGCCTATGCCTTCGCCGGCTTCCCGCCGCCCAAGGCCGTGGCCCGCCAGCGCTGGCTGCGCTCGTGGTGCGCCTTGCCTGCGCCTGTCGTCATGTTCGAATCGCCGCACCGGTTGGCCGCCACGCTGGCCGACCTGCTGGAAGTCTGCGGCCCCGACCGCCAACTGACCGTGGCGCGCGAACTCACCAAACGGTTCGAAGAAATCGCCACCATTACGCTGGGCGAAGCCGCGGCCTGGCTGGCGGCCGACTCGCATCGCGAACAAGGCGAATTCGTGCTGATCGCGCACGCCCAGGCCGGACAGAACGTCGACGAGGAAGCCGACCCGCGCACCGACGTGCTGCTGGACGCGCTGCTGGAATCGATGTCCGTGCGCGACGCCGCCCGCGTGGCCGCCAAGGTCACGGGCGTGGCCCGCGACGTGTTGTACAACCGGGCGCTGGCCCGCAAGAAGTCGTCGGAGTAAGGCATGGTGTATTCAACGGTCGTGTCGAACAAACCCGCCGACCCCCTCGAACCGATCGCTTACCGCGACATGGCCACGCCGCTGGGCGAACTGCGCCTGGTGGCCAGCCCCAAGGGCCTGCGCGGCGCGTGGTTCACCGATCAGGAATTGCTGCCCTCGGCCGAAGGCTGGACGCATACGGAAACCGATCCCATCCTGGAACAGGCGCGGCGCGAGCTGGAAGAGTGGTTCGCGGGCAAGCGCCAGGGTTTCGACGTGGCGCTGGACCCGGTCGGCACGACGTTCCAGCACAAGGTCTGGCATGCGTTGTGTGCTCTGGATTTCGGCAAGCTCGCCAGCTATGGCGACCTGGCGCGCACCGTGGGGCGGCCCAAGGGCGCCCAGGCGGTCGGTGGCGCGGTCGGCCGCAATCCGATCATCATCATCATCCCCTGTCACCGCGTGATCGGGGCCGATACCTCGCTGACGGGATTCGGCGGCGGGTTGCCGCGCAAGCAGGCGCTGCTGGCGCACGAAGGCAATCGGTACGTCAGCCGCAACGCGCGGGCGCGCCGCGTCTGCGACGGACAGGCCGAATTACCCTGGTAGGCATAGCGGCTGACGCGGGCGGGCCCGTCGCTTATTGCGTGGCGATGCTCGGCAGGATGCCGATGCGGTCCGAGACCAGCTGCACGGCGTTCATGGCGCTTTGCCGATCGGGGTAGGGCCCGATCCTGACCCGGTACAGGTTGTTGGACTGCTCTACCTGGGCGGGCGGTGCGCCCGCTGCGCCCAACTGTGAATTGATGCGGGCGACGAGCGACTGCGCGTTGGCCGGCTGGCTGAACGCGCCGACTTGCAGATACACTGTGC